>USBH01000260.1 GCA_900552925.1 uncultured Oscillospiraceae bacterium | reverse complement strand
CGTCCCGCATGAACCGCAGCAGGATGGCCTTTTCCTGTTCCTTGTCCGGCGCTTCCATCGAGATGCGCATCAGGAAGCGGTCGAGCTGGGCCTCCGGCAGCGGGTAGGTGCCGAGCGTCTCGATCGGGTTCTGCGTTGCGATGACGAAGAACGGCGCCTCAAGCTGCATCGTTTCGCCGTCTACAGTGATCTGCCGCTCGCCCATGCACTCGAGCAGGCTGGACTGCGTGCGCGGCGTGGCGCGGTTGATCTCGTCGGCCAGCAGGATGTTGCAGAAGGCCGGGCCGGGGCTGAAGATGAACTCGTTTTCCTTCTGATTAAAATAGTTGAGGCCGGTCACGTCGCTGGGCAGCAGGTCCGGCGTGAACTGGATGCGGCTGAACCTCGCCGAAACGGATTTGGCGAGCGACTTGGCGAGCACGGTCTTGCCCATGCCGGGCACGTCTTCGATCAAAACGTGGCCGTCGGCGATCATGGCGGTCAGGAGCAGGTCGATGACCGAGGCCGAGCCGATCATGACGCGGCCGATGTTTTCCCTAACGGCGGCAATACATTTGGATGCTTCCATGAAAATTTTCCCTGTCCCTGCGCGTCAGGGACGATCCTCTCTGTACAGATTTCCGGCGCGGTGCGGATGTGCGCGGCAGAAAAGGGATTATGTCCTCCGATCTGCGTGCCAACCGCACAAAATATTTTGCAATGCGCGCCTGTTTCTATGAAATTATACAATGTGTGTCTGCGATTTGCAAGGGCAATGCGGAAAAATCCAGCCGGCGACCCAAAAGAATGCAGCGAAAGAAAAAATCCCTGCAAAAACTGTGCGTTTTCAGCCGGAATCTGCGCAAGAAGCGCTTGATTTTTGCAGGATTATCCGTTATTATAAACATAATGGCGTCTTGTGTGCCTACGCAGAGGCGCAAAACCGGAGCCCCGGCTGCATCGGGCGTTCCGCTTTAAAAGGAAGGAAAGCAAAACATGAACATTCAGCTAACGGATCGGATCAAGCAGAACGCGCGATCGTTTTCCAAGGGCCAGCGGCTGATCGCGAGGTACATCGAGGAGCATTACGACAAAGTGGCCTTTATGACCGCCTCGAAGCTCGGCGCGGTCGTCGGCGTGAGCGAATCCACGGTCGTGCGCTTTGCGACGGAGATCGGCTATTCCGGCTATCCGGCCCTGCAGCAGGCGATGCAGGAGATGATCCGCAACCGCCTGACAAGCGTGCAGCGCTTGGAGATCACCTCGACCAACACGCCGCTCGAGCGCCTGCTGGACGCTTCGCTGGAGCAGGACATCGACATCATCCGGCGCACGAAGGAGACGGTTTCGCACGAGGCGTTTTACAGCGCGGCCGACGCGCTCGTTCAGGCCAAGCGCGTGTACATCATCGGCGCGGGCAGCTCGCTGGCCCTCGCGACGTTCCTCGCGCACTACATGTCGCTCGTATTCGACGCCGTGCAGCTCATCAACGCGACGAGCGAGGCGCAGATCCTGCAGCAGATCGTCCACATCGGCCCGGGTGACGCACTGATCGGCATCAGCTTCCCGCGCTATTCCAAGAAAGCGGCCAAGGCGCTGCGCTACGCCTCCGACCGCGGCGCGTCCGTCATCGCGATCACGGACAGCACGCTTTCGCCGCTGGCCTCCTGTGCGCAGCAGGTGCTGCTGGCCAAGAGCGACATGGTTTCGTTCGTCGACTCGCTCGTCGGCCCGCTCGCGCTGATCAACGCGCTGATCGTCACCGTGGCGATCAAGAAAAAGGACGAGGTGGCCAAAACGCTCTGCGACCTTGAAAATATCTGGGACGAGTACGGCGTCTACGAAAAGGTGGAAAACAAGAGCGATGACCTCTAACGCACTGGATGCGGTCATTGCCGGCGGCGGCCCCGCCGGCATGATGGCGGCGATCACGGCGGCGGCGCGCGGGCGCCGGGTGCTGCTTGTCGAGAAGAACGACAGGCTCGGCCGGAAGCTGCGCATCACGGGAAAAGGGCGCTGCAACGTGACGAACAACTGCGAGCCGCGCACGGTCATCGAATCCACGCCGGGCAACGGGCGCTTCCTGTACGGCGCCGTGCAGTCGTTTCCGCCACAGGAGACGATGCGCTTCTTTGAAGCGCTCGGCGTGCCGCTCAAAACGGAGCGCGGGAACCGCGTTTTTCCGGTTTCCGACAACGCGCACGACGTGGCCGACGCGCTGGCCCGGCGGCTGAAAGCGCTTGAAGTGCCGGTGGTGCAGGGGGCGGTGCGCGCCGTCTGCCTGGAGGACGGCGCGGTGTCCGGCGTCGAAACGGACCGCGGCGCGGTCTACCGGGCGAAGGCCGTCGTGCTCGCGTGCGGCGGCGCCTCCTACCCGGGCACGGGCTCCAACGGCGACGGCGCGCGGCTTGCGCGGGCGCTCGGCCACACTGTGGAGCCGCTGCGGCCGTCGCTAGTCGCGCTCGAGTCGCCGGACCCGGACTGCCCGGCGATGCAGGGGCTTTCGCTGCGCAACTGCGGCGTTTCCGTCTGGGAGCGCGGCAAAAGGAAGCCGGTCTATACGGATTTCGGCGAGCTGCTCTTCACGCACTTCGGCCTCTCCGGCCCGACGATCCTGAGCGCCAGCGCGCATATGCGGCGCATGGAGCCGGGGCGGTACACGGTCTGTCTCTTATACACATCTCCGAGCCCACGAGACTGCAGCTAATCTCGT
>USBH01000259.1 GCA_900552925.1 uncultured Oscillospiraceae bacterium | reverse complement strand
CGAGATTAGCTGCAGTCTCGTGGGCTCGGAGATGTGTATAAGAGACAGATTCCGGCCGCCCTGCTCGAGCTCGAAATCCAGCCCGCCCGGCTTTGACCGGACGACCTCGTCGGCCTGCGCCGTCGAAAGCGCTTCCCAGAGCGCACCGTCGCCGGCATTCTCGCCGCCCCAGCGCAGGTTCTCGCGGATGCTGCCCTTGAACAGGACGGACTTCTGCTGCACAACGCCGATTTTTTCGCACAGCGTCTCGCGCGTATAGCGTTTCACGTCCTGCCCGTCGATCCGCACGCTGCCGGAAACCGCGTCGTAAAAGCGCGGAATCAGGCTGACCAGCGTCGTTTTGCCGCTGCCCGTGCCGCCGATGATGCCAACCGTCTGCCCGCGCTTCACGGTGAAGCTGATGTCGCTGAGGCTCGGCGCGCCGGCGCCCTTGTAGGTGAAGGTGACGTTCTGGAACTGCACGGCGTCTTCGCTTTCCGAATCGGCCGCAGCGCTTTCCGCCGGGTACTGCATGCTCGGCCGGACCTGCAGAACGCCGCCGACGCGCTCCGCGCAGGCCATCGACTTGTTGAGCGTGATGATCAGCGACGCGAGCTTGATCAGCTCGACGATGATCTGCAGCATGTAGTTGTACAGCGCGACGACCTGCCCCTGCTGCATGCTGCCGAGGTTGACCTGCACGGCCGCCTGGTCGATCAGGAACACGGTCGCGAGGTTGATGAGCACATAGGTCAGCGGGTTCAGCAGCGCGGAAATGCGGCCGACAAACTCGTTCAGCTTCGTCAGCGCGCGGTTGCTCGCCTCAAATTCCTCGACCGACTGCGCCTCGCGGCGGAACGCGCGAATCACGCGCACGCCGGTCAGGTTCTCGCGCGTCAGGCCGGTCACGCGGTCCAGCCCGGTCTGCGCCTTCTTGAACAGCGGGATGCTGACCAGCATGATGAAAAACGTGACGGCCAGCAGCACCGGGATCGACACCGCAAAGACGACGGCGCAGCGGGCGTTGATCGTGAACGCCATGACCATCGCGCCCAAAACGATGAACGGGCTGCGCAGCAGCAGGCGCAGGCCCATGTTGAGGCCGTTCTGCACCTGGTTCACGTCGTCGGTCAGCCGCGTGATCAGCGTGTCGCTGCCGATCGTGTCCAGCTCCGTGAACGAGAGCGTCTGGATGTGGTCGAATACCGCCTGCCGCAGCGAGGCCGCAAAGCCGACGCTCGCCTTCGCGGCGAAGAACTGCGCGGTGAAGCTGCACCCCATGCCGACCGCGGCCATCAGCAGCAGGATCAAAAAGCAGACGACGATGTACGGACGGTCGTTGTTCGCGACGCCGACGTCGATCATCTGCGCGACGACGATCGGCACGAGCAGATCGAACACGACCTCGAGGAGCTTGAAAAGCGGTGCGAGCACGCTTTCCTTCCTGTACGGTCTCAGATAAACGGCAAGATTTCTCATGATTCCGACTCCATTCTTTTTTCTTGACAATCTATAGTATAATCGTTTATCATCGATATGGATAATATTGTTTTTATGCCTTTTTAATATAAACTCCATATTAAAAAACGACAGAGGGGGAATCGGTTTGGAACTCCGGCAACTGGAATATTTCCGCGAAATCGCCGACACCGGCAGCATCAACGAGGCGGCGCGGCGGCTGAACATGTCGCAGCCGCCCCTGAGCTATCAGATCCGCCAGCTCGAGGAGGAGCTGCACGTCCGCCTGTTCGAGCGCAGCCGCAGGGGCGTCGCGCTGACCGAGGCCGGGCGGCTGCTGTACGGGCGCGCCGTCAACCTGCTCGACTACGCCCGCTCCACGCAGCTGGAGGTCGCGAAGGCCGGGCGGAAGCGCGTGCTGCGCCTCGGCATCACGCCGACCACCGTCGCCACCGTGATGCCCTACATCACCGCCTTTACGCGGAAAAATCCCGACATCAACTTCGAGGTCTACGACGGCAGCACGTACACGCTGTATGACTACCTGCTCGGCGGCATTCTCGAGGTTTCGGTCGCGCGCACGCCGCTGCGGCTCGACGAGATCGAGTGCGCCGTATTGCAGACCGAGCCGATGATCGCGGTCTCCTCGCCGAAAATGCAGGCGGAATCCGCCGCGAGCCTGCATCTGCCCGACCTGCTGGACCGCCCGCTGATTTTGTACCGGCGCTATGAAAAGCTGATTCTGGACGCCTTTCACGCCCAGGATCTGGAGCCGGACGTGTTCTGCATCTGCGACGACGCCCGCGGCGCGATGCTCTGGGCGGAGGCCGGGCTCGCCACCGCCGTTTTCCCCCGGTCGATGCAGAGCCTGTGCGGCGGGCTGCGCGTCCAGACGCTGGCGGAGCCGGCGCTCGAAACGCAGATCGTCCTGATCTGGAAAAAGGGCGGCCGGCTCTCCCCGGTCGCGCAGGATTTTCTGGACATCTGCCTCGCCCCCTGAGCGCTTTGTCAGACGCTATACGTACTTTAGACTCAGGCGCAAAGCTGAAGCTGCTTTGATCTGTGCGGAGAAAACGACATCATGTAAACCACTGCGCCGCTCACTCGCCGCGCGCCCAGCGCAGGAACGTATCCTGTGCGATGCCGAGCTGCCGCGCCGCCTCGCGCGAGCTGATCCGCTCGGCCTTCCATTCCAGCCGGAAATGGTCGAAATCCTCCGGCACCGCCTTGCGCGGCCGGCCGAAGCGCACGCCGCGCATCCGG
>USBH01000258.1 GCA_900552925.1 uncultured Oscillospiraceae bacterium | reverse complement strand
GCTACGTCTTTGAGCCGGGCGCCGCGCGTTTGCTGCCGCTGTTCGTGCAGCTTCTCGAAAACAACTACACCACCGGCATCAGCGGCGTCCGCTTTTCCTGTGAAGCGGAAAAGCTTTACGTGACGGTCGAGGAGGGCGAGCAGCAAAACACGCTCGAGGTCGGCTTTCAGGCGCCGGTGCGCGGCAGAGTGTGCGCAAACGGCGAGGAGCAGCTCGTCGCCGTTCGCGGTCTCTGGACGCAGAACGAGGACGGCGTGCCGGTGCTGAAGCTCGACATCGCCTTCCTCGAGCAGGCGAGCACGCGGCACATCAAGCTGTTTTTCGATGCAGCGGACACCGTGCGCATGCGGCTTTCGGAGACGCCGAGCAAGCAGGCGCTGCAGGACGGCGCGGCGGTCGTCATGGGCGCGAGCCGGCTGCTCGGTGCGCTCTCGGGCGCGGTCGACGGCAAGGGGCGCATGGAATCGTGGCTTACGGCGATTGCCGAGCCGGAACTGACCGGCAGGCTGGAAAAGGCATGAAAAAAGGCTTCTGTCTTTTGTGGACAGAAGCCTTTTTGTGAAGTAAAATAGCTTTACAGGGGGAGGCGGTCGAGCTCCTCCTCGGTGTAGACCGGGATGCCGTTTTCGAGCAGCAGCGCGGCGGTCACGCCGTTTCCGGGCACCTTGCTGCCGGAAAAGGTGCCGTCGTAGATCAGGCCCTTGCCACACGAGGGGCTTTTGGCCTTGAGGATCGCGAAATCGGCGCGGTTGAGCTGCGCGAGGTACAGCGCGGCTTTGGCGCCCTTCCGGTATTCGGCGGTGACGTCGCGCCCCGCGTTCGACATCACCTTGCCCCCGACGATTTCAGAGGGCGCACGCGGCGTTTCCAGCCCGCCCATCTGCTCCGGGCATACGCCGAGCAGCACGTGCTCCTTTGCGAGCGCGAGGATCCGCTCGTTCTTGCAGTCGTCGCCCTTGTAGCGGCAGGCGCAGCCCAGAAGGCAGCTGCTCACGAGAATGACGGCCATTGTTTTCCACTTCCCTTTTCCTTGTTGTTGAAACGATTGTAGCACGTTCCATTTTTGTCGTCAAGCCGGTTGCACTTGCGGGGGAACTATGCTATGATTGAATAAAATTCGCGTCTGACCGCGGGAAATGGTGGTTAATATGGAAGAATATCTCTCGAAGCTGACGGTGTTTACGCATCCGCTGATCCGGCACAAGGTCAGCCATCTCTGCGATGTGAACACCGGCACGAAGGAGTTCAGCGAGCTTGTCAAGGAGCTTTCAATGCTGATGGGCTACGAGGTGCTCAAGGACCTGAAAATGAAGGATGTGGAGATTCAGGCGCCGCTGCAGAAGATCGTGACGCCGGTGCTGGCCGAGGACTTCACGATCGTGCCGATCCTGCGTGCGGGGCTCGGCATGGTGGACGGCCTGCGCGCGCTTTCCCCGACGGCGAAGGTCGGGCACATCGGCCTGTACCGCGATGAAAAGACGCTCCTGCCGCAGACGTACTACTTCAAGCTCCCGGTCGACGCGCAGGACGGCCCGGTCATCGTCGTCGACCCGGCGCTCGCGACGGGCGGCAGCGCCGACGCGGCGATCCGCTTCGTCAAGGAATCGGGCTGCACGAACATCAAGTTCGTGTGCATCTTTGCCTCCGAGGTCGGCGTCCGCCTGCTGTACGAGAACCATCCGGACGTCGAGGTCTACGCGGCGAATTACGCGCCCGGCCCCCTCAACGAGCAGGGCTACATCTACACCGCCGCGGGCGACGCCGGCGACCGCCTGTGCGGCACGGTCAGCTACAAGCCGCAGAAAACGGCCGAATGAGCACGCCGTCCGGCGCGGCCAAATCTCCCGACACACTGCAAACTCCCCTCCGCATGGACAGCCCGTGCGGAGGGTTTGCCGTTTTGCGGGCGCATTGTCCGATTTTGCGGCGTTTCCCGTATCGATTTACAATTTGTTCACGGACTTGACACGATTCGTTGACAATTATGCGGCCGTGTGATAGAATACCGGAAGCAAAAAACAGGGGGAGAGATCCATTTGAAGCTAATCTATGATGTGGCTGACAAGCCCAAGTTCAGCAAAACACTCGTTTTCGCGTTCCAGCAGATGATCGCGATCATGGCGGCGACGCTTTTGGTGCCGATGCTCGTTTCCGGCTACGGGCTGGAGGCGGACGTCGCGGCGGCGCTGTTCGGCGCCGGCATCGGCACGATCGTCTACCTGCTCTTCACGAAGCGCAGAAGCCCTGTGTTCCTCGGCTCGTCCTTCACGTTCCTCGGCGCGTACGCCGCCTCGATCGGCCAGAATTACGGCTACTGGGGCATCATCATCGGCGTGACCTTCGCCGGCCTCGTCTACGTCGTCATCGCGCTGTTTGTCCGCCTTATCGGCTCCAGCTGGGTCAACAAGCTGATGCCGCCCGCGATCATCGGGCCGATTGTCGCGCTGATCGGCCTTTCGCTCTCCGGCACGGCGACGAGCTGGATCATGGGCAACGGCGCGGCGGAAGTCGTCTACACGGAGACGTACAACTGGGTGTCGATCATCTGCGCGCTCTTCACGTTCTTCATGATCGTCGTGGCCTCGGTCAAGGGCTCGAAGCGGGTCAAGCTGATCCCGTTCATCATCGGCATCAGCGCGGGCTATGCGCTGGCGCTCATCTCTGTCTCTTATACACATCTGACGCTGCCGACGAATTAGACGG
>USBH01000257.1 GCA_900552925.1 uncultured Oscillospiraceae bacterium | reverse complement strand
CGGCAGCGTCAGATGTGTATAAGAGACAGTCCGCAGCCCGACAAATCTGAAAATCGGTGCAGGAAACCAGAGCAAAGGCGCACATCGCCCTTGCCTTACGGCTTCCCGATGAAATCCAAACGTGTCTTTAAACGTTAAGCTCTGCACAATGTTTCATCGGATGGAATTGTACAGAGCAGATTTTCCTTTTCGGCGGAAGCGTCACCATTTGCTTCACATCTCCCGTTTCATTCTGCGCCTTGCGGCATGGGTTTATTGTAGCACCGCGCCGCGGCGCTGTCAACGGTCCTGTTCCCTGCGCTTTTTGTCGCGCTCGAGCATCATCCGGATATACTCGCCCGTGTAGGAGCCGGGCGTCGCGGCGACCTGCTCGGGCGTGCCCTCGGCGATGACCGTGCCGCCCTTGTCGCCGCCCTCGGGGCCGAGGTCGATGATGTGGTCGGCCGTCTTGATGAGGTCGAGGTTGTGCTCGATCACGATCACCGTGTTGCCGGTATCGACGAGCTTCTGCAGCACGTCGATCAGCCGATGGACGTCCGCGATGTGCAGGCCGGTCGTCGGCTCGTCGAGGATGTAGACCGTCTTGCCGGTCGGCCTGCGGCTCAGCTCGGTCGCGAGCTTCACGCGCTGCGCCTCGCCGCCCGAAAGCGTCGTCGCCGGCTGGCCGATCTTGATGTAGCCGAGGCCCACGTCGTACAGCGTGCGCAGCTTGCGCTCGATCTTCGGCAGGTCCTTGAAGAACTCGAGGCCCTCCTCCACCGTCATTTCGAGCACGTCGTAGATGCTCTTGCCCTTGTACTTGACCTCGAGCGTCTCGCGGTTGTAGCGCTTGCCCTTGCAGACGTCGCACGCCACGTAGACGTCCGGCAGAAAGTGCATCTCGATCTTGATGATGCCGTCGCCCTGGCAGGCCTCGCAGCGGCCGCCCTTGATGTTGAACGAGAAGCGGCCCGGCCCGAAGCCGCGCATCTTCGCCTCCGGCACATTGGCGTACAGCGTCCGGATGTCGGTGAACACGCCGGTATAGGTCGCCGGGTTCGAGCGCGGCGTGCGGCCGATCGGCGACTGGTTGATCTGGATGACCTTATCGAGGTTTTCGATGCCGCGGATCTCCCGGTGCGCGCCCGGCACCGTCCGCGCGCCGTTGAGCTCGCCCGCGAGCTTCTTGTACAGGATCTCGTTGATCAGCGACGACTTGCCCGAGCCGGACACGCCGGTGACGCAGACGAATTTGCCGAGCGGGATGTCGACCGTCACATTCTTCAGGTTGTTCTGCTTTGCGCCGACGATCGTGATCTTTTTGCCGTTGCCCGCCCGGCGCTTTTCCGGCACGGGGATCGTCCGCGCGCCGCTCAGGTACTGGCCCGTGACGGATTCCTTGCACTGCAGGATCCCCTGCACGTCGCCGCTGTAAATCACATTGCCGCCGTGGATGCCCGCGCCGGGGCCGATGTCGACGATGTGGTCGGCCTCGAGCATCGTGTCCTCGTCGTGCTCGACGACGATCACCGTATTGCCGAGGTCGCGCAGCCGCTTCAGCGTGGCGAGCAGCTTGTGGTTGTCGCGCTGGTGCAGGCCGATGCTCGGCTCGTCGAGGATGTACAGCACGCCCATCAGCGACGAGCCGATGTTCGTCGCGAGGCGGATGCGCTGGCTCTCGCCGCCCGAAAGCGTCGCCGCCGCGCGGGAGAGCGTCAGGTATTCGAGGCCGACGTTGCGCAGGAAGCCGAGCCGCGAGCGGATCTCCTTCAAAATCGCCTCGGCGATCACCTGGTCCCGCTCGGAAAGCGCGAGGTTCTCGATGAAGTCGAGCGCGTCGACGACCGACATGTCGCACAGCTCGCTGATGTTCTTGCCGCCGACCGTCACCGCGAGGCTTTCCGGCGAAAGGCGCTTGCCGTGGCAGGCGTCGCACGGCACGGCGCTCATGTACGACTCGATCTCCTCCTTGATCCACGAGGAGGACGTGTCGCGGAAGCGGCGCTCGAGGTTGTTGATGATGCCCTCGAACTCCGTCTGGTAGGTGCCGCTGCCGTACTCGCTCCTGCGGCGCACCGTGATCTTCTCGCCCTTCGTGCCGTACAGCAGAATGTCGACGATCTCCGGCGGCAGCTCGCGGATCGGCGTATCGAGCGAAAAGTGGTAGTGCTCGGCGAGCGCGTGCATGTACATCGCGGCGATCGTGCTGCCCTCCATCGCCCAGCCGCCGCCCTTGAGGCCGCCCTTGCTGATCGAGAGCCGGTCGTCCGGGATGATCAGCGCCGGGTCGATGCGCATGAAAACGCCGAGGCCCGTGCACTTCGGGCAGGCGCCCGCGGGGTTGTTGAACGAGAACATGCGCGGCGAAAGCTCTTCGATGCTGACGCCGTGCTCCGGACACGCGTAGTTCTGCGAAAACAGGATGTCCTCGCCGTCGATGACGTTGACGATCACGATGCCGCCCGAAAGACCCGCCGCCGTCTCGAGCGAATCGGCAAGGCGCGAGCGGATGTCCGGCTTGATGACGAGACGGTCCACGACGATCTCGATGTTGTGCTTCTTGTTTTTCTCGAGCTTGATCGTCTCGGAAAGGTCGTAGATCAGGCCGTCCGCACGCACGCGCACAAAGCCGCCCTTGCGGGCCGCCTCAAACTCCTTCTGGTGCTCGCCCTTGCGCCCGCGCACGACCGGCGCGAGCACCTGGATTTTCGTACGCTCCGGCAGCG
>USBH01000256.1 GCA_900552925.1 uncultured Oscillospiraceae bacterium | reverse complement strand
AGATCCGCATCGTCAAGGCGTGGCAGAAGAAGAACAAGGTCGTCGCGATGACCGGCGACGGCGTCAACGACGCGCCGGCGCTCAAAGCCGCCGACATCGGCTGCGCGATGGGCATCACCGGCACGGACGTCGCAAAGGGCGCGGCGGACATGACGCTGACCGACGACAACTTCGCGACGATTGTCGACGCCGTGCGCGAGGGCCGCGGCATCTATGCGAACATCCGCAAGGTGGTCGGTTTCCTGCTCGGCACGAACATCGGCGAGGTTATCACGGTCTTTGCCGCCATGCTGCTCTGGCACCGCTCGCCGCTGCTCTCGATGCAGCTGCTGTGGATCAATCTGGTCACGGACAGCCTGCCGGCGATCGCGCTCGGCATGGAAGAGGTCGAGCCGGGCGTGATGCGGCAGAAACCGAAGCCGAAGGACGAAGGCATCTTCGCGCACGGGCTCGGCGTCCGCGTCGTCCTGCAGGGCTTGATGTTCGGCATTCTGTCCCTTGCGGCGTTCTGGATCGGCTGGCAGTCGACCGGCGACCTCGCCGGCGGCCAGACGCTTGCGTTCATGACGCTCGCGCTGTCGCAGGTTGTGCAGGCGTTCAACATGCGCTCCGACCGCTCGCTGTTCAAGACGGGCTTCTTCACGAACCGCCGGCTGAACCTCGCGTGTTTGCTGTCGGTCGTGCTGGTCGCGCTCGTCCTGTTCACGCCGGTGTCGATCGCGTTCGGTCTCATAACGCTTTCGCCGCAGCTCTACCTGATCGGCCTCGGGCTCTCGCTTGTCCCGTTTGTCGTCATGGAGCTCTCGAAGGCGTTCGGCCTCATCAAGCATCAGAAGTAATCCGGTTTTCGGAACGCGCGTCCGCGGTTTTGCGGACGCCTGCGGGAAAAACGGAAAAGAATAGAGCAGGAGCCTGCCGGGCGGATACCGGCAGGCTCCGTTTTTTGCGCGGAGTGGGGACAAAAAAACAGCTCCCGGCATGCCGGAAGCTGCTTAGAGAATCTTAAATCAGTTCAGGACGAAGAACTGCTCGTACCAGAGGATGAAGGTGTAGAACGACCAGATCTTCTGCATGTTGAGCGCCCTGCCGTTTTTGTGGTCGTCGAGCAGCTTCATCAGCTCGTCGGTCACAAAGAATTTTTCGGCGATGTCGCTCTGGAACGCGGCCTTGACCTTGTTGTAATACTTGTCCTCGCGCAGCCAGTCGTTCAGCGGCACGGGGAAGCCGAGCTTTTTCTTGTTGGCCGTGCGCTCGGGCAGCTGCTTGATCGCCGCGCCGCGCAGGGCGATCTTCGTCGTCTCGTTCGCCGCGCGGTAGCGCGTCGGGATGCGCGTCGAGAGCTCGAGCATCTTGCGGTCGAGGAACGGCACGCGCAGCTCGAGCGAGTTCGCCATGCTCATGCGGTCGGCCTTCAAAAGGATGTCGTAGATCATCCAGGTGTGCATGTCCACATACTGCAGCTGCGTCGGCTCGTCGAGGTTCGGGACCTCGTCGAAATAGCGCTTGCTGTATTCCTCGGGCAGCTTCGTCGCGATCGGGCGCTTCAGATACTTCTGGCGCTCCGCGCTCTGGAAGACGTAATTCGCGCGCATGAAGCGCTGGTACGGCTCCATCGCGCCGCGGATCAGGAAGTTTTTGCCCTTGAAGCTCGGCGCGTGCCGGGCGACGGTGCCGAGCGCCTTGCGCACGGGGCGCGGCACCTTGTGCGCATAGCGGTCGAAGTGGCCGCCGGCCAGGTACATCGGATAGCCGCCGAACAGCTCGTCGGCGCCCTCGCCGGACAGCACGACCTTCACGTACTTGCGCGCGTTTTTCGCGAGGAAGTAGAGCGGGATCTCCGAGGGGTTCGGCAGCGGCTCGTCCATGAAGTACTGGATTTCCGGCACGGCGTCGAAGAACTCATCGGCCGAAACCTTATTCGCGATGTTCTGCACGCCGATGACGCTCGAGAAGTCCTGCGCGTACGGCAGCTCGCTGTACTTTTCCTCCTCGTAGCCGACGGAGAACGTCTTGACCTTCTTCGTGCCCTTCGAGATCTCCTTGACGACGTAGCTCGAATCGACGCCGGAGGAGAGGAAGCAGCCGACCTCGACGTCCGAAATCTGGTGCATCGCGACGGACTCCGAAAACTCCTTCGTGATCGCGTCCTCCCAGTATTCGAGGCTCTTGTCCTCCTCGATGTTGTACCGGATGTGGTAGTACCGCTCGACCTCGAGCTTGCCGTCCTTGTAGGTGAAGCAGTGCGCGCCGGGGAGCTTGTACACGTTTTTGAAGATCGTGCGCTCGTCCGGGATGTACTCGTAGGAGAGGTACAGCGGGATCATGTCCTCGTCGAGCTCCTTCTCGAACTTCGGGTGGGAGAGGAAGCTCTTGATCTCGCTGCCGAACAGGAACTCGCCGTCCTTCTTGTAGTAGTAGAACGGCTTGATGCCGAAGATGTCGCGCGCGCCGAACAGCTCCTTCGTCTGCTTGTTCCAGATGATAAACGCGAACATGCCGCGCAGCCGGTCGAGCACCTTCTTGCCGTATTCCTCGTAGCCGTGGAGGATGACCTCGCTGTCGGTTTTCGTCTTGAAGACATGCCCGGCCTTCAAGAGATCCTCGCGGATCGACTGGTAGTTGTAGATCTCGCCGTTGAAGAGCAGGACGAGGCTGCCGTCCTCGTTGAGGATCGGCTGGCGGCCGCCCTCGAGGTCGATGATGGAAAGGCGG
>USBH01000255.1 GCA_900552925.1 uncultured Oscillospiraceae bacterium | reverse complement strand
GTCTAATTCGTCGGCAGCGTCAGATGTGTATAAGAGACAGCCGTAAATGCGCTTGTCGATCTCGGCGATTTTAAAATCCTTTTCAACGGTGAGCTTTGCGGTTTTTTCCATGGCGAATGTTCCTTTCCGATGATTGCCTGAAGTTGTGCGCCGCGGGCGTCTAACGCGGCCTGCGGGCGGAACGCCCTCCTCCAAAGGGCAGGTTGTACGTACATTTTACCGTTTTCGATGGCAGGTGTCAATCGTCTGCGGGAAATTTGGTTCCATAAAGATTACAAATCTGAAAACGACGTTGACAGATATTTGTCTTTGTTGTATACTGAAAATAGATAAAAAGGCGTTAGGCGTTATTCTGAATTTAAGCTAAATCACATATCTTGATTGTGGCGTGAAGACAAACTGCAAGACATGAAGAAGATGAATAGGAGGTAATGATATGCCGATATGGGTATGTTGGATTATTGTTGCCGCACTAGTCGTAATTTCGATTGTTATTGTTGCAGGAAAGGCCGATTTCCTGATTGCCGGGTACAATACCTCAAGCAGAGAGGAAAAAGGAAAGTACGACGCAAAAAGGCTGCGTCGTGTTGTTGGCTGCGGCATGGGCGTAAGCGCTGCTATTTTAGGAATAGCAACGTTTTATCACTTTGAAATGCCAGCTGCAATTTCTTGGCTTATTCCGTGGGGATTGCTTGGGACGATCGTAATGATCGAGGTTTTGGCCGTTACCGTATGCCGCAAAAAGCCCCGTGCCGGTGATGAATAGTTTGTGTAGCGCATAAATGTGAAATTATATTTTAGATTATAATATGCCGGATTCGGCGGAAGGAGTGGATTCCGATGTACTGTGCAGTTATGCAGCCGAAAAGCAAGAGAGGGTCCCGGCAGGAGAGACGGCGCCTTTAAGGCGGCGTGTGCGCCTGGCCGGTGGGAAAGGAGAACGGTTATGATCTGCTCAAAATGCAACGCGACGATTCCCGACGGCTCCACATCCTGCCCGGAATGCCATGCGAAATTTGAGCGGCACATCGGCTCGTTTGCGGGCTCGGTGCATTGGGAAGACGAGGTGCGCGTCAACGAAAGCGAAAAGCGGAAAAAGCGCACGATCATCCTGTGCAGCGTGCTGCTGGTGCTGATTGCTGCCTTCTGGATTTTACACCAGACCGGCGTGCTCGGCGCGATCATGGAAGAAGTGGGCTGGTGGTACACCCGCACCTTTTATCCGGCAGACCGGTATGCGAATGTCATCCCGATGCTGTTCGGAAGAATCGGATAGACGAATAGGCGGCGCGCTGTGCCCGTTGCGGGGTGCGGTGCGCCGTTTTTGCGTCATAAAGCGGCGGCCTGGTGCGGGGCGGGCCGGCTTTTGGTCACAGGACGCAGAATAAGGACGTTTTTTTCTTGAAACGACGTCCTTACTTTTTTGCGCTTTTTTTGCTATACTAGGGACAACGAGTGAAAGGGGGCGTTCCCAAATGAAAACATATCTGGCGGTGGACATCGGCGCTTCCAGCGGGCGCCATATCCTTGGCTGGCTTGCGGACGGCAAAATGCAGCTTGCGGAGGTGTACCGCTTCAAAAACGGCGCGGAGCACCGGAACGGGCATCTCTGCTGGGATGCGGACGGCCTGAAAAACCATGTGCTCGAGGGGCTGCGGGCGTGCGCCGAGCGCGTCGCGCCGGAGCAGGAGACCCCTGCGAGCGTCGCGATCGATACCTGGGGCGTGGACTTCGTGCTGCTCGACGAAGCGATGAACCGCATCGGCGACGCGGTCGCCTACCGCGACGGGCGCACCGCGGGTGTGCCGGAAAAGCTCGAAGCGGTTCTGCCGTTTGCGGAGCTGTACGCGCGCACCGGCATCCAGCAGCAGGTGTACAATACGGTGTACCAGCTCTGGGCGCTCCGGCAGGAAGCGCCGGAGCAGCTCGAGCGCGCGGCGCATTTCCTGATGATGCCCGATTACCTCGGGTTCGTGCTCTCCGGCGTCTGCGCGAACGAGTACACGATCGCGAGCACGTCGGCGCTTCTGAACGCGCGCGAAAAGACGTGGGATCAGGAGATCCTGCGGCGGATCGGCGTCCCGGCGCGGATCTTCCACCCGGTGCGGATGGCCGGCGAAGCGCTCGGCCGCCTGACGCCCGACGTGCAGTCGTCGGTCGGCTTCGACACGCTCGTGCGCCTCGCGCCGGCCCACGATACGGCTTCGGCGTTCCTCGCCGTGCCGGCGCGCGACGAAAACGCCGTGTTCCTCTCGAGCGGCACGTGGAGCCTGATCGGCGTGGAAAACCCCGAGCCGATCACGACGGCGGAGAGCCGCGCGCAGAATTTCACGAGCGAGGGCGGCTACCAGTACCGGTACCGCTACCTGAAAAACATCATGGGCCTGTGGATGCTGCAGAACATCCGCCGGGAGCTCGGCCAGACGCGGTTCGACTTCGAGATGCTGGCGTGGCTTGCGCGGAGCGCCGCGGACTACCCCGGCCGCGTCGATGTGAACGACGGGCGGTTCCTCGCGCCGGAAAACATGCAGGAGGCCGTGCGCGTCGTGCTGCGTGAAAACGGCTTTACCGAGAAGCCCACGGCGGCGCAGACGCTTTCCTGCGTCTACCACAGCCTCGCGGAATCGTACGCCGAGGCCGTGCGCGGGCTCGAAAAAATCACGGGGAAGACCTTCACAAGCCTCAACACTGTCTCTTATACACATCTGACGCTGCCGACGAATT
>USBH01000254.1 GCA_900552925.1 uncultured Oscillospiraceae bacterium | reverse complement strand
ATTCGTCGGCAGCGTCAGATGTGTATAAGAGACAGCGCCGTAATGCGGCGGCTTCGGGCCATACTAAACAGAAAACAACAGGTGTGAAAGGAGACGGAACCGGTGAAACTTCTGGTGCTCGACGGCAACAGCATCGTCAACCGCGCGTTTTACGGCATTAAGCTGCTCACGACGAAGAGCGGCGAATTCACAAACGGCATCGTCGGATTTCTGAATATTCTCGAAAAGCTCAGGGAGGAGACGCAGCCGGACGCGGTCGCCGTCGCGTTCGACATGCGCGCGCCGACGTTCCGCCACAAGGCGTTTGCGGGCTACAAGGCGCAGCGCAAGGGCATGCCGCCGGAGCTTGCGGCGCAGATGCCGCTTCTGAAGGAGCTTTTGCAGGACCTCGGCTACCGCATCGTGACCTGCGAGGGCTGGGAGGCCGACGACATCCTCGGCACGTTCGCGAGGGCGTGTGAGGAAAAGGGCGATACCTGCATGATCGCGACCGGCGACCGCGACAGTTTGCAGCTTGTCTCGCCGCAGACGACCGTGCGCCTTGCGACGACGAAGTTCGGCCAGTCCGCCGTGACGGTCTACGACGAGGCGAAGATCCGCGAGGATTACGGCGTCTCGCCGAAGCAGCTCATCGACATCAAGGCGATCCAGGGCGACACCTCGGACAACATCCCCGGCGTCGCGGGCATCGGCGAAAAGGGCGCGGGCGAGCTGATCCGGAAGTTCGGCTCCCTGCAGTATATCTACGACAACCTCGAGACGCTCGACATCAAGCCCGGCATGCGCGCAAAGCTCGAGGCCTCCAGAGACAACGCGTTTCTGAGCTACGACCTCGGCACGATCCGCCGGAACGCGCCGATCGACACCGCGCTTGCGAATTACGTGCCGACGGCGGGCGCCCCCGCGGCGGCCGCCGCGCTGATGACGCGGCTCGAGCTGTTCAAGCTGATGGAGCGGCTGCACATCACGCCCGGCGCGGCGGTGCAGAAGGCGGAGACCGGCGAAGCGGCGGAAGCGCTGCCCGTGCACGAATACGCGGACGGCGCGGCGGTCCTTGCCCAGTGCGAGGACCGGGGCGAGGCGTACTTCCTGCCGAAGTGGAACGGCGACGCGCTCGAAAAGCTCTACATCTGCGGCAAGTTCGGCGGCGCGATGGAGATCGCCGCGGTCCCCGCGGACGACGCGTTCCTGCGCGCGTTCCTTTCGAGCCGGGAGATCCGGAAATACACGTCGGGCGTCAAGCGGCTGCACCGCGCGGCGCTGCGGCTCGGCAAACGGCTTGAAAACGCGGCGATGGACGCGGAGCTCGCGGCATACCTGCTGAACCCATCCGGCTCCGACTACACCGTGGGGCGGCTCGCGGCGGAATACGGCGTGCCGGCAGCGGTGTACGAGGACGAGACCGCGTCTGCCGCGGCGGCGCTGGCCGGCGTCTGCGCGGCGCTGCAGCGGGCCATCGACGAGAACGGCCAGCACGAGCTGCTCGAGACGATCGAGCTCCCGCTTGCGCTCGTGCTCGGCGAGATGGAGGAGAGCGGCTTCCTCGTCGACCGCGCGGCGATCGGCGCGTACGGCGAGCAGCTTGCCGCCGAGGCCGAGCGCCTGCGGCAGGAGATCTTTGAGGACGTCGGCTACGCGTTCAACGTCAATTCGCCGGCGCAGCTCGGCGAGGCGCTGTTTGTGAAGCTCGGCCTGCCGCACGGCAAAAAGACAAAGACCGGCTACTCGACAAATGCCGACGTGCTCGAGGGGCTGCGCGACGTGCACCCGGCCGTCGACAAGGTTCTGCGCTACCGCACGCTTTCAAAGCTCAAGTCCACGTACTGCGACGGCCTTCTGAAGGTCATCGCGGCCGACGGGCGCATCCACTCGAACTTCAACCAAACCGAGACGCGGACCGGCCGCATCTCCTCGACCGAGCCGAACCTGCAGAACATTCCGGTGCGCACGGCGATTGGCCGCGAATTCCGCCGGTTCTTCATCGCGCCCGAAGGGCATAAGCTCGTCGACGCCGACTACTCGCAGATCGAGCTGCGCGTGCTCGCCCACGTCGCGAACGACGCGCAGATGATCGACGACTTCAAATCCGGCCGCGACATCCACACCTCGACGGCCGCCCGCGTGTTCGACATGCCCGAGGAGCTCGTCACGCCGCAGATGCGCAGCCGCGCGAAGGCCGTCAACTTCGGCATCGTGTACGGCATCGGCGCGTTTTCGCTCGCGAAGGACATCGGCGTCACGCGGCGCGAGGCCGAGGACTACATCCGCGACTACCTGAAAAACTACAGGGGCGTCGCCGAATACATGGAGTGCGTCGTGGAGGAAGCGAAGAAAAACGGCTATGTGGAGACGCTGTTCGGGCGCCGGCGCTACCTGCCGGAGCTTGCGAGCTCCAACTTCAACATGCGCGCGTTCGGCGAGCGCGTGGCGCGCAACATGCCGATTCAGGGCGCGGCGGCGGACATCATCAAGATCGCGATGATCCGCGTGGAGGATCGGCTTCGCAAAGAAGGCATGAAGTCCCGGCTGATCTTGCAGGTGCACGATGAACTGATTGTGGAAGCGCCCGAGGACGAGGCGGAGAAGGCCGCCGCCGTCCTGACCGAGGAGATGCGCAGCGCGGCGCAGCTATCCGTTCCGCTGATCGCTGACGCCGGGATCGGCAAATCCTGGTTCGACGCCAAAGCAGGCTGAGCAGGCTGAGCCTGCACGCACGGCCGGCGCAGGGCTTTCTGCGAAGAGCAAGCGAA
>USBH01000253.1 GCA_900552925.1 uncultured Oscillospiraceae bacterium | reverse complement strand
TAGCATATGTCCTTGGAGAGGGACAATAAAAACTACTACTCTATAATACAAGGATGATTTCAAGAATGAGCGAAAAGAATCCTGTAAAAGCGCCGGAGGGAAATGTGCCGCTCTATTTGTTCCGGAGCGGTAAGAACAGCCACGCCTACGAGTACATGGGGGTGCACAACACGGTGCGGAACGGCAAAGCATGCGCCGTCTGCCGTGTCTGGGCGCCGAATGCGAAGGCGGTTTCGATCACCGGCGATTTCTGCGGTTGGGACACGGACCGGTACCCGCTGACAAAGATCGACGACGCGGTCTGGGAGGGCTATACGGACGAGCCGTTCGAGGCGTACGCCGTGTATAAGCTGGCCATCACCGACGCGAGCGGCAAAACGGTTTTGAAGTGCGATCCGTATGCGTTCCATGCGGAGACGCGCCCGGGCACCGCTTCGCGCTTTTACGATATTTCCGGCTATGACTGGAACGACGGCGCGTGGTTTGAGTACAAGCGGAAAAAGCCGCACTACAACCAGCCGGTCAACATCTACGAGATGCACGCCGGGTCCTGGCGCAAGTACGCGGACGGCTCCGTTTTCTCCTATGAAAAGCTGGCCGACGAGCTGATCCCCTACGTGAAGGACATGGGCTTCACGCACATCGAGCTCATGCCGCTGACCGAGTATCCGTTCGACGCGTCGTGGGGCTATCAGGTCACGGGCTACTTTGCCCCGACCTCCCGCTACGGCACGCCGAAGGATTTCATGCGCTTTGTCGACCGCTGCCACCAGGCGGGCATCGGCGTCATCATGGACTGGGTCCCCGCGCATTTCCCGCGCGACGAGGCGGGCCTTGCAAAGTTTGACGGCGGCCCGTGCTACGAATACGCCGACCCGAGAAAGGGCGAGCACAAGGAATGGGGCACGCTCGTCTTCGACTACGGGCGCAACGAGGTCGTCAGCTTCCTGACGTCGAGCGCGCTGTTCTGGGTCAAGGAATACCACATCGACGGCCTGCGCGTCGACGCGGTCGCCTCGATGCTCTATCTCGATTACAACCGCCGCGACGGCGAGTGGATTGCGAATAAAAACGGCGGCAAGGAAAACCTCGAGGCGGTCGCGTTTTTGCAGCGGCTGAACGAGGCGGTCTTCGCCGAGGTGCCGGAGGTCATGATGATCGCCGAGGAGAGCACCGCGTGGCCGATGGTCACGAAGCCGACCTACATGGGCGGCCTCGGCTTCAACTACAAGTGGAACATGGGCTGGATGAACGACATGCTGCGGTATATGTCGCTCGACCCGCTGTTCCGCAAGGGCAACCACAACAGCCTGACCTTCTCCTTCTTCTATGCGTTTTCCGAGAACTACATCCTGCCGATCTCGCACGACGAGGTCGTGTACGGCAAGGGTTCTCTCTACAACAAGATGCCCGGCACGCCGGAGCAGAAATCTGCGGGCGTGCGCTGCTTTGCGACGTACATGATGGCGCACCCGGGCAAAAAGCTGCAGTTCATGGGCACGGAGTTCTCGCAGCACGACGAGTGGAACTTCAACGAGGAGCTGGAGTGGAACCTGCTGCAGTACAAGGAGCACCAGCAGGCGCAGGCGTTCTTCCGGGCGCTCAACGCGTTCTACCTCAGCCGCTCCGAGCTGTGGGAGGTCGACTTCTCCTGGGAGGGCTTCTCGTGGATCTCGAACGACGACGACAGCCAGAGCGTCATCGCCTTCCGCCGGTTCGACAAGAGCGGCAACGAGCTGATCGCCGTGTGCAACTTCCTGCCGGTCCAGCGCACAAACTATTGCATCGGCGTCCCGTATGCGGGCGTTTATGAAGAGATCTTCACCTCCGACGCCGTGGAATTCGGCGGCGGCGGCATAACAAACGGCAAAGACATCCGCACGGTCAACAAACCGATGCACGGTTTCGAGCAGCAGATTTCGCTCACCTTACCGGAAAACACGGTGTTCTTCCTCCGCTGCAAGCGCAAGATCCAGAAGAAGGCAGCCGCGAAGAAGGCGCCGGTCAAAAAGGCGCCGCGCCAGATCAAAGCCGCGGGCAAGGCAAAATCCTGATTATCGCAACCTGAAAGCATATGGAACCATCACAAATCAGAAAGGGGTCATCAGTCATGTTACCTAAGCAAGAAGTAGTCGCCATGCTGCTGGCGGGCGGCCGCGGAAGCCGCCTTGGGGTTCTCACAAAGAACCTTGCAAAGCCCGCAGTGCCGTTCGGAGGCAAGTATCGCATTATCGATTTCCCGCTCTCCAACTGTGTGAATTCCGGCATCGAAACCGTCGGCGTTCTCACGCAGTATCAGCCGCTTGAGCTGAACGAGTACATCGGCTCCGGCCAGCCGTGGGATCTCGACAGCATGAATGCCGGCGTACATATCCTCCCCCCGTACGAGCAGAGCAGCGGCTCGGACTGGTACAAGGGCACGGCGAACGCCATCTACCAGAACATCGCGTTCATCGACCGCTACAACCCGGATTACGTCGTCGTGCTGAGCGGCGACCACATCTACAAGATGGATTACTCGAAGATGGTCGCCTACCATAAGGAGCACGACGCGGCGTGCACGATCGCCGTGTACGAGGTCCCGATGGAGGAGGCGTCCCGCTTCGGCATCCTGAATACGAACCCGGACGGCTCCATCTACGAGTTTGACGAGAAGCCGAAGGTGCCCAAGAGCAACAAGGCTTCGATGGGCATCTACGTCTTCACGTGGAGCAAGCCTGTCTCTTATACACATCTCCGAGCCCACGAGACTGC
>USBH01000252.1 GCA_900552925.1 uncultured Oscillospiraceae bacterium | reverse complement strand
GCGGCCAGCCCCACATCATGTGGCCCATCGAGATGTACATCAGGACGACGAGAAAAACGAGCGATGCGATCAGCCGCCGCTTCAGCGCGGGCGTTTCGCGGTCCTTGAGCGCGTCCTCCGCGTCGGCGGCCGATGCGGAAGCGGCCTTTTCCGCGCCCTTTTTCGAAGCGCCGTACCCGGCGTCCTCAACGGCCTTGACAATCGCCTCCGGCGAAGCCGTTCCCTCGACGCCCATCGAATTCGTGAGCAGGCTCACCGAGCAGGACGTGACGCCCGGCACCTTCGAAACGGCCTTTTCCACCCGGGCGCTGCACGCCGCGCAGCTCATCCCGGTGACTGTGTATTGTTCCATAACCTTTCACCTCTCCTTACAGCTCAGCATTATTCTGCCCGATCCCCGGCCTTTATTTCATCAGCTTCTGCAGCGTGCAGACCAGCTCGTCGATCGTTTCGTCGCGGCCCGCGCGGATGTCGTCCGCCACACAGGTTTTGATGTGGTTGGCGAGCAGCTCCTTCGTGAAGGCGTTGAGCGCCGCATTCGCCGCGGCGACCTGCACGAGGATATCGGGACAGTACGCGCTTTTCTCCACCATGCCGCGGATGCCGCGGATCTGCCCCTCGATGCGGTTCAGCCGGTGGATCAGCTTCTTGTACTCCTCTTCCGAGCGCTGTTTGGTTTTATGACAGCAGGCGTGTTCCATTTCGCACACGCTCCTTTCTTTTCATATACCCCATCCGGGTATTTTCAGTATATACCCCCAATGGGTATTTGTCAATACAAAAGCCAAAAATATTTTTTGGCTGTGCATCTGGAAAATGTAGGAAGCATTTGTAAAGCGGCGCCGGGCAACGGTAGCCCCTGTGGAAATCCTCCTCAAACAAAAAGAGCAGCAGGCCGAAAACCTGCTGCTCTTTCCATATTCGTCTATCCGTTTTTCTGTGGGATTACGCTTCGTAGTCCATCTTCTCCGGCGACCAGTCGGCCAGTACCTTGCCCATATCCGCCGCGACGGCCTTTGCGCCCGGCAGGTCGTGCTCGAGATAGTTGCCGCACTCCTCGCGGCGGCTGCCCGGAATCTCCCCCTCGAACGCCTCGATGAACGCGAAGGATTCCTGCACGAGCCGCAGCGCCTCGGCGCGGCTGACGCTGTCGCGCAGCAGGAAGTAGAAGCCGGTGCGGCAGCCCATCGGGCCGACGTAGATGACCGCGTCCGAAAGCGCGCTGTTGCGCGCATACGTCGCGAACAGATGCTCAAACGTGTGCAGCGCGCCGTTCGTGAGGTAGTCGCCCGCGTTCGGCGTTTTCATCCGGATGTCGTAGGTGACGACGTCGCCGTCGATTCTCGACACGTACATCCCCTTCTGCAGCTTGTCGTGGTTGACCGTAAAGCTCGCAATCTTCTTCATGGGAAATTCCATCCTTTCTTCCGCTTTTTATTCTCCGTCGGCGCCGTGCTCCGTCCACAGCACGATCTCCCCGCGCTGCCGCGTCTTCTTCATGTCGATCAGCCGCTGGTTCGACGACCCGCGAAAGCGCAGCGTGATGTCCTTCAGCGCTTCGACAAACGCGCCGTCGACGAGCACGTCGATCATCGAGAGGAACGCGTCCGTCACCTCGCAGCGGTTGCGGCCGCCGTCCTTTTGCAGGTCCGTTTCCAGCGTGGAGCCGGTGTAGCACCAGACGTCCTTTTCTGGATACGCCGCGCGCACACGGCGCAGGAACGGCACGAGCGCGCGCTGGTTTTCGCACTCCATCGGCTCGCCGCCGAGCAACGACAGGCCGTTGATGTAGCCCGGCGCGAGCGCGTCGAGGATCTCCTGCTCCGTCTCCGCCGTAAACGGCTTTCCGTATGTAAAGCTCCAGGTTTCCGCGTTGAAGCAGTTTTTGCAGTGCCGCGTACAGCCCGAGACGAACAGCGAAACGCGCACGCCGACGCCGTTCGCAATGTCCGTTTTCTTGATTTCTCCGTAATACATGGCGCCTCCGCTTACAGGTGCAGCACGCGCTCTTTGATTTCCGCAGTGCGGCCCTGGTTCCAGAACTGCGTGCCGATGTAGCCGCAGGTGCGGCGCGCGACGTTCATCGTGTCCTGGTCGCGGTTGCCGCAGTTCGGGCACTCCCAGACGAGCTTGCCGTCGTCCTCGACGATCTGGATCTCGCCGTCGTAGCCGCAGACCTGGCAGTAGTCGCTCTTTGTGTTCAGCTCCGCGTACATGATGTTATCGTAGATGTAGCGGATGATCTGCAGCACGGCCTCGAGGTTCTGCTGCATGTTCGGCACCTCGACGTAGCTGATCGCGCCGCCGGTCGAGAGCGCCTGGAACTGCGCCTCAAACGCGAGCTTCGAGAACGCGTCGATCTCCTCCGTGACGTGCACGTGGTAGCTGTTCGTGATGTACGGCTTGTCGGTGACGCCGGGGATGATGCCGAAGCGCTTCTGCAGGCACTTTGCGAACTTGTACGTCGTGCTCTCGAGCGGCGTGCCGTAGATGCCGAAGCCGATCGTCGTCTCCGCCTTCCAGCGCTCGCAGGCCGTGTTCATGTACTGCATCACCGAGAGCGCAAACGGCGTCGCGCTCGGGTCGGTGTGCGATTTGCCGGTCATGTAGCGGACGCACTCGCACAGGCCAGCGTAGCCGAGCGAGATCGTCGAATAGCCGCCGTACAGCAGCTTGTCGATCGGCTCGCCCTTCTTGAGGCGGGCGATCGCGCCGTACTGCCAGAGGACTGTCTCTTATACACATCTCCGAGCCCACGAGACTGCAGCTAATCTCGT
>USBH01000251.1 GCA_900552925.1 uncultured Oscillospiraceae bacterium | reverse complement strand
TCTACACCGTCTAATTCGTCGGCAGCGTCAGATGTGTATAAGAGACAGCTCTACAAGCTCCTGAAATGGGCGCTGGTGCTCGCCGTCACGGTGTTCACCGGGATCCTCTCGGTGCAGACGCTCGTTTCGGCGCAGTCCGACGTCGTGACCGGCAAGGCCGCCAGGATGATCGCTTCCAGCGCGATCCCGATCGTCGGCGGCGCCTTCGGCGATGCGTTTTCGGTGCTCGGCGCGAGCATCGGCATGATCAAATCCGGCGTCGGCGCGTTCGGGATTCTCGCTTCTCTCGCGATCTTTCTGCCGCTCTGTCTGCAGGCCGCGGTCTGGCTCGGCGTCTGCTTTCTGTCTTCGCTTGCGGCCGAGCTGTTCAGCCTGTCGAAGCTCGCCGCCTTTCTGGACGGCTGTGCGACGGCGCTGAAGCTTCTGCTTGCGGTGGTTTTCAGTATCGGCGCGGTCTCCGTCGTGTCGGCGGCGGTCGTGCTCTGCGTGCGAGGTGCCTATGCGTGAGGTGTATACTCTGGTGCTCTCCGTCTGCGCCGTTTTGCTCGGCGTAGAGATTCTGGCCCGCCTGTTCCCGGAAAAGAGCGGCACGCTCGTGCATGCGCTCGCCGTGCTGGCCGTCGTCGTGACGATGGTCGGCGGGCTTCTGCACCTCGATCCGGACTTCTCTGCGGTGCGTTCGGATTTCTCACCGGAGCAGTCGGCGGAGGATTCCGAAGCGCTCTACGCCGAAACCGGCACGGCGCTGCTGCGGGAACGTCTGCGCGCGCTGCTGGAAGCTGCGGGCGTCGCGGTTGTCGAAGACGAGTCGGGCGTGGAGGTCTGGTACACGCAGCAGGACGACGGCACGATTGAGATCGACCGCGTGCGCGTGCGGGTGACGTATGCGACGGACGTCGACCGCGCGTACGCGCTTTTGAACAGTGTGCTGACAGAGGCGATCCCGACGGAGGTCTACGCCGGGTAACGCGGAAAGGAGCGGAAGATGCAGGATAAATACAAAGCTCTGCTGAAAAGCGGGAAGCTCACCTATTTGCTGATCGCCGTCTGTGTGATCGCGGCGGGCGCCGCGATTTTTATGCCCGGGAAGCAGGCGGAGGTGGCGGCGCCGGAAACCGTGGAGACGGCCGGGCAGACGGCGGAGGAATACAGCGCGGCGGTGGCGGCGGAGGTCGCGCAGATGGTCTCGGCGATCACGGGCGAGGCAAACCCGCACGTCACGGTGACGCTGCGCTCGATGGGCGAAACCGTCTACGCGACGGAGGACCGCCAGAGCGAGCGCAATTCACAGGAATACGCCGGCGATTCGCTCAACAAGGCGCAGACGGACGGCGACACGGAGACGACGTACATCATCGTCAAGGATGCGGACGGCGCGCAGAGGCCGCTCGTCGTCACGCAGACGCAGCCGGAGATCCGCGGCGTCGTGATCGTCAGCCGGCGCGGCGGCGACGCGCAGATCCGGGAAAGGATCACCGAAGCCGTAAAAACCGCGCTCGATTTATCCTCCACACAGGTATGTGTGACGGGGTACGCGGAATATACATGATACAAACCACGATCGGAGGACAAAGCTATGAAATACGGAAAAAGACAGCTCATCCTGGCATCCCTTGTGCTGGCGCTCGGCGCGGCGGTGTATCTGAACTGGCAGTTTGCCGGTACCGGCGTGCAGGTGGAGGAGGAGAGCAGCGCGGAGACCTCGAGCGCGCTCGGCGCCGCCCAGCTCGTCAACAACAATTATGTGGAGACCGTATCCGACGGCGTCGAGAGCACGGCCGGCGAAGTGTCGGCGCCGGATGCGGAAGCGACGCAGGGCGAAGCGTCCGAAGCGGCGGCCCCGGCGGCCGAAAAGCTGTCCGATGCGCGTATGACGCGCCAGACGGCCCGCGACGAGGCGGTGGAGATGCTTGAGGACATCCTCAACGACGCCGAGGCGGACTCCGCGGTCAAAGAGGCGGCTGTCAGCGAGGCGTCGGCCATCGCCCAGAATATCCTCAAGGAGACGAATATCGAGAGCCTCGTCGCCGCGAAGGGCTTTTCGGAGTGCGTCGCCTACATCAACGACAACACCTGCACGATCGTCGTGAACGGCGATATGGAGGACGCGCAGAACGCGCTGATCGTCCGCGACATCGCCGCGGCCGAGACGGGGTTCAGCGCCGACCAGATCAAAATCATCTCGGCCGCCGCCTGATTTCGTCTTTGCCTTGCTTTTTCCGCCGCACTGTGCTACAATACAGCCAGTACAACGGCGTGTTGGGTGAAGCTTGAAAACTGCAGATCGGTCCGGCTTTTGCCGGTGCTTTCAGACAGACTGCCCGCCGTTTCAAACACGGCGGGTTCTTTTCTTGCCGAACCCGAGGGAAAGGAATTTGCATATGAAATCAAGGCATGAATCGAGGGAGCAGGCGTTTGTCCTGCTGTTTGAAAAGACCGTGAACGACGACCCGATGGCGGACATCATCGAGATGGCCGTCGAGGCGCGCGGCATCGAAATGGACGAATACTGCGAAAAGCTGACGTCCCTGACGGAGCTGTATCTCGAGCAGATCGACGCGGAGATCGAGGCGAACCTGCGCGGCTGGAGCCTGCGCCGCCTTTCGCGCATGACGCTCACGATCCTGCGCGTCGCGGTCTGTGAGATGAAGTTCATGAAGGCGCCGGACGTGCCGGTCAGCGTTTCGATCAACGAGGCGGTGGAGCTCGCGAAGGTTTACGGCAATGAAAAGGACGCGGCCTATGTGCTGTCTCTTATACACATCTGACGCTGCCGACGAATTAGACGGTGTAGAT
>USBH01000250.1 GCA_900552925.1 uncultured Oscillospiraceae bacterium | reverse complement strand
ACGAGATTAGCTGCAGTCTCGTGGGCTCGGAGATGTGTATAAGAGACAGGGCGGTCATCTGCTTTTTATCCCTTCGGCCCCAGCGCGGGGTTACCGCAGGCCGTTCAGCGCCGCGCGCACCTTTTCGGCGCGGGCGATGTCCCGCTGCGCCGCCGTCAAGCTGCCGCCCTGCTCCGCTGTCAGCGTTGCGGGCTGCACCGCCGCGGTCAGCGCGTTGACGTCCTCGAGCGTCACGCCGGTCAGCACGCCTTCGGCGAGACCGAGGCGGACGTTCGAAATCAGCTTCATATATTCCTCGCAGGAAAGCACCTTCGCGCCGCGGATAATGCCCGCCGAGCGCCCGATGCGGTCCTGCATCGCGATGTTTTTCATCAGGGCCTTGCGCGCCTTCCGCTCCTCCTGAATCAGCTGCACCGTGATGTTCTGCAGGTTTTCCACCGCCTCGCGCTCGCTCAGGCCCAGCGTGATCTGGTTCGAAAGCTGGTACATGGCGCCCGTGACATTCGAGCCTTCGCCGTATGTGCCGCGGATCACAAGGCCGAGCTTCGAGAGGTTCGAGGCGATCCGGCCCATTGCGCCGCTTTCCGTCAGCGCTGGCAGGTGGAGCATCACGGAGGCCCGCATGCCGGTGCCAAGGTTCGTCGGGCACTGCGTCAGGAAGCCGAGCTCCGGATCAAACGCGAAATTCAGGCTTTCGTTTAAAAGCGTATCGATCCGGTCGGCCATCTCTGCCGTTTCGGAAAGCGCAAGGCCCTCGTGCAGGATCTGGATCCGCACGTGGTCCTCCTCGTTGACCATGATGGAAATGCTCTCATCCTTTGAAATCAGTATGCCGCGCCCCTTGGAGTTGGCGATGAACTCCGGGCTCACGATATGGCGCTCCACAAGGGACACCGCCTGCTCGTTGCTCAGATCGTCCATCTGCAGGAAATTGAAATCCGCTGCAATGGCGCTGTTGCTGTTCAGCAGCGCGTCGCGCACGCGGCGCTCCACCTCGGCCTTCTGGTCCGGCGTCATGCGGTTCGGGAACGGGAACGCCGCAAGGTTTCGCGCCAGCCGAACTCTGGTGCTGATGACAACATCGCTGCTTTCGCCGGCCTTTTCATACCATTTTCTCGCTGTCTTATCCATTGCTCTGTTCCCCCTTTTCCATTTCCCGGATCTCATCGCGGAGCACAGCCGCCCGCTCGAAATCCTGCTTTTCAATGGCCGCTTTCAGCTCCGCGCGCTTTTTATCGAGCGGCGAGGTCTCCACAACGGCGATCTTGCCCGCCGGCTCCACGATGCGCAGCGCTGCGGTTCCGGGGATTTTGCCCTTGTGCTTCGCCGTGCCGTGGATGCGGTGAATCGTCGGCAGCAGCCGGTCGTGGAAAACCCTGTAGCATTCCATGCAGCCGATCTTGCCGCTTTCGGTGATCTCCTCGAACGACGCGCCGCATTTCGGGCAGCGCACCGTTTTGCCCTTGACCGCCGGCGCGCCGATAAAGCCGCCGAGCAGGTTGCCGAAGCCGAAGTCCATCTCCTTGAAGAAATTGTTGTAGCCCATCTCCCGCGCGCATTCGCTGCACAGGTCGTATTCCGTGAGTTTCCCGTTCACGATGGTCTTAATATGTGTGGTTGCCGGGTTTTTCCCGCAGTTCTGACATAACATATCGATTCCCTGCCTTTCCAATAATCTTCCATCATCCAAGTTTACGTATTCAGGACGAGCAGCATGTTTTTAAAAATCGCCGCCCGCAGCTGCCCCCGCAGTTCTTTCGGCGCCGCCGCAAGGGACTTTTCCGAGAGCGCCGCGGCAATCAGCTTTGCATCGGACTGCTCGGCGATGCCGTTTTCCACAAGATTCCGCAGCATCGCGCGCGCCGAAGCGGCATCTATAGTCTGTCCGATCGCGTTGACAATGTGCATGATCATATCGAACTTGGACATGCGCCGCCGGGTGATGCGGATGTATCCGCCGCCGCCGCGCCGGCTTTCCACGATGTAGCCCTGCTCCGGCGTGAACCGGGAGGTGATCACATAGTTGATCTGGCTCGGCACACAGCCAAATGTATTGGCAAGCTCATTGCGCTGGATCTCCGCAATTCCGCCTTCTTCATTCAACATCTGCAAAATGTAGTTTGCAACACTGTCGCTGATTCGCATTCCGCATCCTCCTTCTTGCTTTTTGTCTTTGACTTTCTTTGACTTTAATTATAATTGAATTCCAAAGTTTGTCAAGCATTAAAATTCATCGAATTTCATTGATTTTTGAATTTACATAAGCTTTCCTTTAAATTTCTCTTTATATCTAACTGAATCTCTTGTTTTTAATTTTGGAACACAAATTGCGCTTTGACATATCATGTACTGTAAACGAAAGGAGGCGCAAGACAATGTGCAACGGTTTTGGCGGAGGCTGCTCCTGGATCATCATCATCATTCTGATCCTTCTCTGCTGCGGCAACGGCTTCGGCGGTTATAGCTCCAACTGTGGCTGCAACAACAGCAACGACTGTGGCTGCAACTGCGGCTGCTAACAGCTTAGCATAAGCGGGAGGGCGGACAGCAAGTGCTGTCCGCCCTCCCGCTGTTTTGTCGTTTCATCCAACTGCGCACACGGCCGAAGCGGAACGCTTCCGTCCGCACGGCTTAAAACACGGCGCGGAATGCCGCGCGCACATCTTCCGGGAGCGCCAAAGATTCGAGCTTCGCCGGATAGCTGCCGAAGACCGCCGTGTATAGTGTTATCGCCGCCAGGCAGCTTCCCGCATACGACGGGTGCGTGCGGTCCGGGTCGTACAGCTCGATTTCCGGATGCTGCCGGCC
>USBH01000249.1 GCA_900552925.1 uncultured Oscillospiraceae bacterium | reverse complement strand
TTTCCTTGGCGCGCTTCCAGCAGATCTCATTCAGCTGTTCCTCCGCCCCATCGATGAACGGCGGGAACACGCCCTCGGGAATCGGGCGGATCTCCTCGATCATGTCGGCGATCTTGTTCGGGTTCGTCACGACGACCTCGTACGCCTTTTCCTTTCCGAGATATTCGAACTCCCCCAGCATTTCGTCCGTCGTGCGCATGTACAGCGGCGCCTGCTCGTCGGCGTCGGAGAAGCCCTGGCCGGCCATCAGGATCGCGCGGCCGGCGGCGTCCTTCGGGTCTTTGAAGTGCACGTCGCCCGTCGCGACGACCGGCTTGTTCAGCCGTTCGCCGAGCCGCACGATCGTGCGGTTGTACTCCTTGAGCTGCGCGACGTCGCACTCGCCGTTGCGCACCATGAACATGTTGTTGCCGAGCGGCTGGATCTCGAGGTAGTCGTAGTAAGCGGCGATCTCCATCAGCTTTTCAAACGGCTCGTTCCGCGTCATCGCCCGGAACAGCTCGCCCGCCTCGCAGGCCGAGCCGAGAATCAGGCCCTCGCGGTGCTTGTCGAGCACGCTTTTCGGCGTGCGGGGCCGCTTGTAGAAGTAATCGAGGTGCCCGTAGGAAATCAGCTTGTACAGGTTCTTCAGGCCGACGAGGTTCTTCACGAGGATGATCTGGTGGTACGTCGGCAGCTTCTTCGGGTCGCCGCCCGCGAGCGCCGCGTTGATGTCGTGCACGCTCTCCGCGCCGAAGTCGTCGCGCAGCCGCTGGATCAGATTGAGGAAGATCTCGCCGAGCACCGCCGCATCATCCGAGGCGCGGTGGTGGTTGAACGGCTTGAGCTTCAGGTATTTCGCGACCGTGTCGAGCTTGCAGTTCTTGATGTCCTTGAGCATTGCGCGGCACATGGCGACCGTATCGATGTAGACGTACGGGAATTCCATGCCGTGCCGTCCGCAGGCCGCGCGCAGGAACGAAGTGTCGAAGCCTGCGTTGTGCGCGACGAGGATCGCGCCCTTCCCGCAGAATTCAAAGAACGCGCGCACGGCCTCTTCCTCTTTCGGCGCGCCCCGCACCATTTCGTCGGTGATGCCGGTCAGCTCGGTGATCTTCTGCGGGATCGGCTTTTCGGGGTCGACGAACGTGTTGAAGCGCTCAGTGATCTCGCCGCCGTGGATGCGCACCGCGCCGATTTCGGTGATGCGCTCGGACTTCGGCGAAAGGCCGGTCGTCTCGAGGTCGAAGCAGATGAAATCCGCGTCGAGCCGCGCGTCCGTCTCGCCGGTGACGGCGGGCACAAGATCGTTGACGAAATAGCTTTCAACGCCGTAGATGACCTTGAAGTCGCCGCCGCCCTTTTTGATCTTGAGCCAGGCGTTCATCGCGTCCGGGAAGGCCTGCGCGACGCCGTGGTCGGTGATCGCAATGGCCTTCTGGCCCCACTTGTACGCCTGGTTGATGAGGTCCGCGGCGGGGGTCATGCCGTCCATCGCGGACATGTTGGTATGTAAATGCAGCTCCACGCGCTTTTCCTTCGCCGAGTCGACGATTTCGACCATCTCGGCGCGGGCCACCGCGTTCGGCCGCATGACGTTTTCGCGGTCGTATTTGTCGTACTCGACCGAGCCGGTCACGAGCAGCGCCATGCCCTTTTTGATGCTGTCGGCGCCCGAACACTCGCTCACGGACTGGATCAGCTTGAGCGTGATCGAATTCGTGTAGTCGGTAATGTCGATCGAATAGATCTTCCGCGTGCCGTCGCGCGTCTCCTTGACCTCGAGGTCGAACACCTCGCCCCAGATCGTGACGCGCCCGGCCTCGACCGTCGCCTCGCTGATCGGCACCGGCGCCTTTTTCGGCACGTTGCCGATCAGCGGCCGCGCCGTCTCGAGGATGATCTGCGGCATCAGGCTCGCGCCCTCGCGCACGCTGACGCGCCGCTTGGCGGCCTTCTCCTTCATCGAGGCCTCGTAGCGCTCGACCTCCTCGACGACCGCGGCGCGCATCCGCTTTTCCTCCTCGATGTGCAGCTTCTGGATCACCGACTCGTCGCCGCTCTCGAGCTTCGTCTTGCCGGTAAATTCCACGGTGACCGGCACGCCGAACCACTCGAGCACGGTCTCGCTGATCTTCCGGTCGGTGCGGCGCTTCTCGAGCAGGTCGCCGCCGCCGTGCATGAGCGTGATGATCAGCTTATCTCCCTCGAGCACCGCCGTCGAATCGCGGAACGTGCCGTTGAGGCTCGCGTCCAGCTCGCGCACGCGCTCGAGCACGGCGGGCAGGCAGTCGGCCGACCACATCTCCGGCGCAAAGCGCGGGGCAATCTCCACGCGCATGCCGGGCAGCATCCGGTCGCGCAGCTGCCCGTTCAGCCCGCGCAGCGCGCTGTACGGTGTAAAACGCGGAAAGACTGTGCGGATCCGCACAGCCTGTTTCTCACGGTAGATTTCAATTTTCTCGATCTGACCGGCGGCCAGATCTTCCTGCGCCGGAAGCCCGGCGCGGTTCATCAAATCGCCTATTGTTTTCAAATCCAGTTCCCCTATCGGTTCAGAGCTTTTCGATTTCGGCCATCAGGGCGGGGAGCAGCTCCGCCTCCGGCACCTTCCGGATGATCTGCCCCTTCTTGAAGATCAGGCCCTCGCCGTTGCCGCCGGTGACGCCGATGTCCGCCTCGCGCGCTTCGCCCGGGCCGTTGACGACGCAGCCCATGACAGCGACCGTGATGTCCTTGTCGACGTGCTCGAGCGCCGCCTCGACGCGGTTCGCGAGGCCGATCAGGTCGATGCGCGTCCTGCCGCAGGTCGGGCAGGAGACGAAGTGCACGCCGCCGCGCAGGCC
>USBH01000248.1 GCA_900552925.1 uncultured Oscillospiraceae bacterium | reverse complement strand
GGGCTCGGAGATGTGTATAAGAGACAGACACCACGGAGACGGATTTCATCGACCACTGCGACCCCTACGGCTTCGGCATGGAGCTGCGGCCGAACACGGCCTCGATCGTCCGCCGGCTGGACGGCTACACCTTCGGCGACGGCGGCTGGATGCGCGCGCGGACCGACTGCAAAGCGGGACCGCTCAACATCTATGAGGTGCACCTCGGCTCGTTCAAAAAGCCGGGCGCCGCGCCGGACAGCTGGTACACGTACCGGGAGATCGCGGAACGGCTCGTGCCGTATGTGAAAGAGCAGGGCTACAACTACATCGAGATCATGCCGCTCGGCGAATACCCGAGCGACGAATCCTGGGGCTACCAGGCCACCGGCTTTTTCAGCCCGACCGCGCGCTACGGCACGCTGGACGAGCTCAAATACCTCGTCGACGCCTGCCACCGGAGCGGCATCGGCGTCCTGCTCGACTTTGTGCCCGTCCACTTCGCGGTGGACGGCTACGCGCTCGCCCGCTACGACGGCACCGCCCTCTACGAGTACCCGCACGCGGACGTCGGCAGCAGCGAGTGGGGCAGCTGCAACTTCATGCACTCGCGCGGCGAGGTGCGCAGCTTTCTGCAGTCGGCGGCGAACTACTGGCTCGAGGAATTCCACATCGACGGCCTGCGCATGGACGCGATCAGCCGCATGATCTACTGGCAGGGCGACCCGGCCCGCGGCGTGAACGGCGCGGCGGTCGAGTTCCTGCGCGGGATGAACCGCGGGCTGAAGGCGCTGCACCCGACGGCGATGCTCTGCGCGGAGGACTCCACCGCGTACCCCGGCGTCACCGAGCCGGCGGAGGCGGGCGGCCTCGGCTTCGACTACAAGTGGGACATGGGGTGGATGAACGACACGCTCGATTATTTCCGCACCGCGCCCGAATACCGCAGCCGCGACTACCACAAGCTGACGTTCTCGATGGCGTACTACTACGGCGACCGCTTCCTTCTGCCGCTTTCGCACGACGAAAACGTGCACGGCAAGGCGACGGTTCTGCAGAAGATGTACGGCGACTACGCGGGAAAATTCCCGCAGGGGCGCGCGTTGTACCTGTACATGTACGCGCACCCGGGCAAGAAGCTGAACTTCATGGGCGGCGAAATCGGCCAGCTCCGCGAGTGGGACGAAAAGCGCGAGCAGGACTGGATGCTGCTGCAGTACCCGATTCACGACGCGTTCAACCGCATGATGCGCGACCTGAACCGGCTGTACCTCGGGCATCCGGCGCTCTGGGCCGCGGACTTCGACCCCGCCGGCTTTTGCTGGATCGACTGCCATCAGGAGGAAAAGTGCGTCTACGCGCTCGAGCGCACCGGCGGCGGGGAGCGCATCGCCGCGGTGTTCAATTTCTCGGACCGCGCGCAGGACTATGCGCTGAAGCTGCCCGGCGCCGCGTCGCTCGAGGTGCTGATCGACAGCGACTGGGATATTTACGGCGGCAGAAAGCCGCGCGGCGCAGACCGGCTGACGCCCCGAAAGGGCACGTTCGCGCTCACGCTCGCGCCGTTCTCCGGCATGTACTGCCGCATTCACACGCGGGAAAAGGCCCCGGCAAAGAAGAAAAGCGCCGGATAACCGCTCGCGCACTGCAAATTCGGGAAGTCAATTGAAGTCAATTATAAAAAGAAGCCATCTTGGGCCTCCCTTGCGGAGGGCGATCCAAGATGGCTTTTTGCGTCCAACGGGCCGGCTGAATCGGCTCGGGTATTTCGTGGTTTCCTTTCCCGGTCTCCCGGCCGTGCGGCAGAAGAAGCGGTACGCGTCCCACCCGAAACGCCGTCAGGAAACGGCCGTTTCGCGCTCGAACAGCGCCGGGTGCATGCGGGCGTAGTGAAAGATGTACTGCTGCGCGACGCCGGCGTTTTCGCCGAAATCCGCCGGGGAAACGCCGGGCAGCAGCGCCATGGCGCGCTTCATCCACACGTCGAGCGGGAAGCACTCGGTGCGGTGCAGGCCGTAGAGCAGCGCGCAGTCTGCGACCTTCGGCCCGACGCCGCGCACCGTCTGCAGCGCGCTGCGCGCTTCGTCGAGCGGCATCGCGCGGACCTGCTCGAGGTCGAGCGCGCCGGAAGCGACACGCTGCGCGGCGTCGATCACGTACTTTGCGCGGAAGCCCGCCCGCACCGGCGCGAGCATTTCGGCCGTGCAGGCGGCGAGGCACTCGGCCGTCGGGAACGCGCGGCCGCCGCCCGGGATTTCCGCGCCGAGCAGCGCGCACAGGCGCTCCAGAATGCCCTTGATGCGCGGGATGTTGTTGTTCTGGGAGATGATGAACGAGCACAGCGCCTCCCACGGCTCCTGCCGCAGGATGCGGATGCCCGGCGCGTAGGCCGCGGCGTCGCGCAGGACGGGGTGCAGGCCGGAAAGCGCGCGGCGGATCTCCGCGTAATCGGTGCCGAAATCGAAATAGGGGTACCAGATGCGGTCGAATTCCGCCTGCGTGCAGTCGAAGAGGAACGCGCCGTCCGCCGCGCGCACGGTCAGCGTGTGCGAAAAGGCCGTGCCGCGCCAGGCTTCGCCGCCGGGCGTGTCGATTTTCTGCCAGCGGAAGGCCTGCCCGCAGTCGAGCGTCTGCTGAAGGTCGAGGCAGCCGTCCCCGGGCGCAAAGCGGATCACCGGTTTTTGCCCTCGGTTTTCGTCGTCACGCTCGGCACGCGCCCCGTGATGTAGGTGATCGAGCGCTCGATCGCGTCGCGGGAGTTGCCCCAGTCGCCGTCCTTGTTGCGGTAGTCGAACATGCGGCAGAAGTGGGTCACGTCGGCGTTCAGCTCCTCCAGATAGCGTTTGGCCAGCCCGGTGGTCACCTCCTCGAAGAGGACGAAGTTCTTTTTGGGCATTTTGG
>USBH01000247.1 GCA_900552925.1 uncultured Oscillospiraceae bacterium | reverse complement strand
ACCGAGATCTACACCGTCTAATTCGTCGGCAGCTCAGATGTGTATAAGAGACAGCTATCATATCATGGAAAACTCGATCGGCGGCATCCCGCTGCAGGGCATCCGGCGCGAGGAGGTCGAGTCGATCCGCCTCGTCTGCGACGGCACGGAGATCCAGCCCCTGGAAAACTGGATCGTCGAAAACTACCCGGACGTCGTCTTCGTGCAGGCGTCGAACACCGTGCATCTGCCGGACAGCATAGATACGGTCATTGCGGTCCGCACAAAATAAGGCGCTGCCCCCGTGCAGTACGAAAGAAAGTGGTGTAGGTATGGGAAAGAAACTTCTGTGGGCCTCTGTGCTTGCGGCCGGCGGTCTGCTGGCTGTCTCGAATACAATGGTCAATGTCGCGCTGCGCCGCAAAACCGCGCCGCAGGCGCCGAAGCTCAGCGCGGCGGAGCGGGAAGAGGCGTGGCTTTCGGGCGCAAAATACATCACGCACCGCAACCGCGAGGATATGCGCCTGCGCGCCTGGTTCATCCCGCAGGACAGCCGCCGCTATGCGGTGATCTGTCACGGCTACGGCGGCAATTCAAAGCAGATGCTTGCCCGCGCAAAGCATTTTTATGACATGGGCTTCAACGTCCTTCTGCCGGACGCCCGCGCGCACGGCGGCAGCGACGGCCGCATGATCGGCATGGGCTGGCCGGAGCGCCGGGACATCGTCGAGTGGGTTTATGAGCTCCTGCGCCGCGACGAGGACGCGCAGATCGTTCTGTTCGGCATCTCGATGGGCGCGGCGACCGTGATGATGACGGCGGGCGAGGTGCTGCCGAAGCAGGTGAAGCTCGTCATCGAGGACTGCGGCTACACGTCCGCATGGGAGCAGTTCAAGGCGGTCATGCCGCCGCTGTACCATACGCCGCCGTATCCGGTGCTGCCGGTGGCCTCGGTGCTCGCGCGGCTGCGCACGGGCTACAGCTTCCGCCGCGCCAGCGCGCTGGCGCAGATGCGCCAGTGCCGCATCCCGGTTCTGTTCATCCACGGCGAAAAGGATGAGCTTGTGCCGTCTTCAATGGCGCTGCGGCTGTACGGCGCCGCGCGCTGCGAAAAGCAGCTTCTGATCGTGCCGGAGGCCGGGCATGCCGAGGCGTCCGAAAAGGCGCCGGAGCTGTACTGGGACACGATCCGCACGTTTATCGAAAAGTATATCGGCCGTTGAGCGGGCCGGGACAGGGGGAAAAGCAGTGGCAGGGGAGAGAAAGGCAGCCGGCGGGGCAAACGCGATTCCGCGCCTGGAGGCTGCACACGGGCCTTCGGAAGCCGATGCGCTGGCTTTCCTGCTCCGCACGGTCAATCCGAGAGTCGACGCCGAAGCGGTCGCCGGACGGCTGCTCGAGCGGTTCGGCCATCTTTCGGACGTTTTCGACGCGCCGGCGGAGCTTCTCGCTGCGGTGCCGGGCGTCAGCGCGCGGACGGCCGGTCTGCTCGCCGCGTTTCCCGCGCTGTTCCGCCTCTATATCGAGTCGAAGCAGACGGTCCGCGAGCGGATCACCGACACGCAGATGGCCTTTCACGCGGTGCAGAGCAAGTTTTTCGGCCGCCGGACCGAAATCGTCGTGCTGCTGATCCTCGACAGCAAGGGGTATCTCAAGTACATGGACGTCGTCAACGAGGGCTCGGTGCGCGGCGTGCCGCTCTATATCCGCGAGCTCGTGCGGCTGTGCCTTCTCTACGACGCCGATACGATCTATCTCGCGCACAACCATCCGAGCGGCAACTGCACGCCCTCCGGGCGCGACATCAAGTCGACGAATGAAATCGACACCGTGCTGCACGGCATCGGCGTGCACCTTGCGGATCACTTCATCTTCGCGGACGACGACTACGTTTCGATGCGCGCGAGCGGCATCCTGCAGAAGCTGCGCAACGACCGGATAATGCAGAAAAACGCGGCTGAACGGAAACCATAGACAAGCAAAAGACGCGAATCCCAAATGGCGGATTCGCGTCTTTCTTTTTGGACACCTGTGCGTAGTTTGCTCCACAATGCGCTGTGCGCCGCGATCGTGCGTAAACGATGGAATACCCAATTGCGTGAGAAAAGCGCGGGAGAGGCGCAGCGCGCCGCTTTTGCGTACGGGCAAAGCCGCGGCGCAGGCCGGCGCGCTTTCCGGGGAATGAACGGCAAAAAAAGCCCCTCAAAGGGGCCCTGTGGTCGCAGCAGCAGCTTGACACATCGGGGCGCGCTTTAAGGGGCGTTTTTTATTCTGCGTCTGGAAGTCCGGCTTCACCGGACCTCCGAAGCTTACAGGAAACGAAAGAAAAAGAAGTACAGAACCAGCAGGAAGACGGCCAGCACCAGAATCAGCGCGGGCACGAATACGATCAGCGCGGCGATGATCATAGCGGGTCGGTCCTTTTTCTCCAGTGGGAGCTGCTCCGTATCCTTTTCGAAGCGCTCCTCCGCTTTTTTAACGTCTACCACGCGGTTGATCTTCTTGCGGAAAAACATAAATCGTCAGCCTTTCTTTTCTTCGCCGAGCGGGAAGTGGCAGGCCACATAGTGGTGGTTGCCCATATCGCGCCAGGTAGGCGTCTCCTTCTTGCATTTCTCCTGGCAGTAGCGGCAGCGGGTGTGGAACTTGCAGCCGCTGGGCGGATTCACCGGGCTGGGAATGTCGCCCTCCAGCAGGATGCGCTCGCGTCCGCCGTTGTTTTCCTCCGTGGTGGGGATGGCGGAGAGCAGCGCTTCGGTATAGGGGTGGTAGGTGTGCGCGAACAGGTCCTCAGACTCTGCAAGCTCCACCATATTGCCCAGGTACATCACGCAGATGCGGTCGCTGATGTACCTGTCTCTTATACACATCTCCGAGCCCACGAGACTGCAGCTAATCTCGT
>USBH01000246.1 GCA_900552925.1 uncultured Oscillospiraceae bacterium | reverse complement strand
CCGGCGGGACCGCGGCGGCCGGCGACGTCACCGAAACGGAGGCGGCGTCGATCGCGATGGAGCATGCGGGCGTCAAGGAGGACGACGCGCTGTCCCTGCGGGTTTCGCAGGAGGAAGAGGACGGCGTGGCGGTCTATGACGTCGAATTCGCGACGGCGGACCGGCGCTACCACTGCGACGTGGTGCGCAGCTCCGGCGAGGTGCTGAACTTCTCCTACAACGCGGTGACGTCCGGCGACGACCAGGCGGACGACGGCGCGGCCGCGCAGACGTCGGGCACGCAGGAGAGCAGCGCTTCCGCCGCACAGACGGACGACGCATCGGCCGCCGATGCGCAGCAGAGCACGGCGTCTTCCGGCGCCATCGATGAAGCGCAGGCCAGGTCCATCGCGCTCGAGCACGCCGGCGTAGCGGAGAGCGACGCCAAGTTCTACCGTGTGGAGCGGGACAGCGACGACGGCCGGGCGGTCTACGAGGTCGAGTTCTATTCCGGAAACACGGAGTACGATTACGAGATCTCGGCCGAAACCGGGAAAATCCTGAGCTATGATTCCGACATCGAGGGCTGGGCGGCGCAGAGTGCGTCCTCGGCATCCGGCAGCGCCGTGACGCTGGAGCAGGCGCGCGAGCTGGTGCTCGAGCGCGTTCCCGGCGCGGCGGCGAGCGACGTGCAGATCGAGCAGGAGCGGGACGACGGCCGCGACATCTACGAGGGCGAGGTCTACTACGACCGGACGGAGTACGAGTTTGAGATCGACGCGTCCACGGGCAGCTTCATCAAGTGGAGCGTGGACTACCGCGACTGACCCGGAGGACAACCGAAACCTGATTTTACGGAAATGACCGCGGGCGGCGCTACACCGGCGCCGCCCTGCGAGGAAAGGAGCAAAACGGCGTGCGGATACTGGTTGCAGAGGATGAGCAGGAGCTGAACCGGCTGCTCAGAAAACGGCTGAAAGCGGCGGGCTACAGCGTGGACAGCTGCATGGACGGCGAGGAGGTCTGGGATTACCTCGCCGGGGCCGAGTACGACGCGCTGGTGCTCGACATCATGATGCCGAAAATGGACGGCATCCAGGTGCTCGAAAAGCTGCGCCGGCAGGGGAATGCGCTCCCGGTCCTTCTGCTGACCGCGCGGGACAGCATCGAGGACCGCGTCCGGGGGCTCGACGCCGGCGCGGACGACTACCTCGTGAAGCCCTTCGCGTTTGAGGAGCTGCTGGCCCGGCTGCGGGTGCTGCTGCGCAAGCCTGCCGGCGACAAGACGAGCGTGCTGCAGGTCGGCGACCTGCAGCTTCGGCTCGACACACGGCAGGTCTTCCGCGGCGGTCAGGCGCTGCAGCTTTCCTCGAAGGAGTTTTCCCTGCTGCGGTACATGATGCAGAATGCGGGCATCGTCCTCAGCCGCGACACGCTCGAGCAGCACGTCTGGGACTACGACTATTCCGGCGGCTCGAACGTCATCGACGTGTACATCCGCTACCTGCGCAGGAAGATCGACGAGGGGCACGAGAAGAAGTACATCCACACCGTGCGCGGCTGCGGCTACGTGCTGAAGGACGATGCCGTATGAAGCGCATGACGCTGAAGACCCGCCTCGTGCTGCTGCACACGGCGATGATGACCGTTGTGGTCTGCGGCGTGCTGGCCGTGCTGTTTTCGGCCGGCTTCCGGGAGATCCTGACGAATGTGCGGGGGACGCTCGAGACGCGCGTCTCGCGGTCCATCGAGGACGTGGAGTACAACAACGGGCGGCTGGAATTCGACTCGGAGCTTCTGGCGCTCGACAACGGGGTGTACCTCTCGGTTTATGAGCCGGACAGCCCGGATCTGCTTTACGGGCGCCTGCCCTATGGCTTTACATATGACCTGCCGTTTTCCGACGGCGCGCTGCGCACGGTGACGGCCGGGGACACCGAATACTGCGTGCTGGACATCGAGTTCCCCGTAGAGGGGTACCACGACCTCGTGCTCCGGGGCATCATTTCGGTCAGCGACGCGGAGCGCGATTTCCGCTACACGCTGCGCCTTGCGCTGATCCTTTCCCCGGCGCTCGTTCTCCTGACGGCGGTGTGCGGCTACCTGCTGAGCCGCCGGGCGCTGCGGCCCGTCGCGCAGATCACGAGCACGGTGCGGAACATCCAGAAGGAAAAGGACCTTTCAAAGCGCGTGCGGCTCGGCGCGGGCAGCGATGAGATCTACACGCTCGCCCAGACGTTTGACAGCCTGCTGGACACCATCGAGACGGGCATCCGGCGCGAAAAGCAGTTTGCGAGCGACGTCGCGCACGAGCTGCGCACGCCGCTTGCGGTCGTCGTGATGCAGTGCGAGGAGCTGCTCGCCGAAAAGGACCTTTCACCGGAGAGCCGCCGGTCGGTGGAGGCGATCTACCGCAGGGTACAGGCGATGGCGGAGATGGTTTCGCAGCTTCTCCTGCTTTCCCGCGCGGACCAGGGCCGCGAAAAGCTCTGCGTGGAAGCGCTGGATTTCAGCGAGCTCAGCCAGCTGGAGGCGGAGGAGTTTTCGGAGATCGCCGCGCAGCGGGACATCGCGCTGGAGGCGGAGATCGAGCCGGGCGTGACGCTCGAGGGGGACCAGACGCTGCTGATGCGGCTGTGGGGAAACCTGCTGCAAAACGCCGTGACGTACGGCAGGCCGGGCGGGCATATCCGGATGGCCGTGCGGCGGGACGGCGACGCCGTGCAGCTGCAGGTGCGGGACGACGGCATCGGCATCGCGCCGGAGCACCTGCCCCGCATCTGGGACCGCTTTTACCAGGTCTCCGCCTCGAGAAGCGCGGAGAGCAGCGGCCTCGGGCTTTCGATGGTGAAGTGGATTGTGGAAGCCCACCACGGGGAGCTCCGTGTGGCGGGCAAAGAAG
>USBH01000245.1 GCA_900552925.1 uncultured Oscillospiraceae bacterium | reverse complement strand
GTGGGCTCGGAGATGTGTATAAGAGACAGGTCTACTTCGGCAAGGGCTGCGTAAAGGAATACCTCAGCTGCCTGACGAGCGCCGCCCGCACGGTGATGCTGGCCTACGGCGGCGGTTCCATCAAGCGCAACGGCATTTACGACGAGGTCACGAAGATCCTTCGGGACGCCGGGAAAACCATTGTGGAATTCCCGGGCATCATGGCGAACCCCACCTACGCGAAGGTGCAGGCGGGCGCGAAGCTGGCCCGTGAAGCGGGCGTGGACATGATCCTCGGCGTCGGCGGCGGTTCCGTCATGGACTGCTGCAAGGCCATCTCTCTGGCGGCCCGGTATCCGGGCGACGTCTGGGAGGACTTCTGGGCGAAGCTCGGCGTTATCGACGTGGAGCCGCTGCCGCTCGGCGTCATCGTCACGGTGGCGGGCACCGGCAGCGAATGCAACGGCGGCGCCGTCATCACGAACGAGGAAAAGAAGGTCAAGACCGGCCGGGATTACCCGAAGCTGAATCCCCGCTTTGCGTTGATGGACCCCACGTATACGTACAGCGTCCCGGTGAAGCAGATGGTCTCCGGCGGCTTCGACATCCTGAGCCACATTATGGAAACGTATTTCAGCGGACCCGACGCGGACAACGTCTCCGACGACATCATGGAGGCGCTGATGCGCAGCGTCATCCGCAATCTGCGCGCCGCCATCCGCGACCCGGAAGATTACACGGCCCGCAGCAACCTGATGTGGGATTCCACGATGGCGGAGAACCGGATCATCAAGATGGGCAAGAAGTGCGACTTCCAGTGCCACAACATGGAGCACCAGCTCGGCGCCTACACCGACTGCAACCACGGCTGCGGCCTGGCGGTCCTGCACCCGGTCTACTACCGGCACATCTGCAAGGACGGGCTTTCCAAGTTCGTCCGATTCGCCGAAAACGTCTGGGGGATCGAGCGCGGCGGCAGAAGCGACGAAGCGCTCGCCGAAGCCGGCATCGACGCGCTGGCGTCGTTTATCCGCGAGATCGGCCTGCCGACCACCCTGCGCGAGCTCGGCGTCACAGATCAGGCGCAGCTGAAGGAAATTGCAGATTCCTGCGCGATCTCGGCGGGAAGCTACAGGAAAATGACACATGAAGAGATTTATACAATTTTCATGGAGGGATTTTAAAGCAAGATGACAGGCGGAAACTTTACTAAAAAAGAACAGAAAACACACTTGTGTAAGTCGTTAAGCCCAGTGTTTTCAAGGGATAGAGAGGACGGGCTACATTTTAGTATCCGATCTGGTGGGGCATTGCCGCGTGGCCGGTAGACGACTTCATTCAGTCGAATGACTTCACCGGCAAGACGGTCATCCCGTTCTGCACCTCCGCGTCGTCCGGACTCGGCGAGAGCGGAACGCTGCTCGCCGAAATGGCTGGGACCGGAGACTGGCTGGAGGGCCAGCGCTTCTCCTCCGCGGTCAGCGAGGCGGACGTTCAGTCGTGGCTCGACGGCCTCGACCTGTGAGGTGCGCCGGCAGACGGCGACATGGTGGCTTCGGCCGTCGTCACGCCGGACCGGCAGCAGGTGCTGTACCTCTGGGAGGAGGGCAACGCCCCGGCCGAGACCGAATACACCGAAAACGACGGCGGCTATTTTGACGACCCGGACTTCCGCCCGTATATCACGAGCTTTCCGGTGCCCGAGGGCATGGCGGTGAAGGGCGCCGTGCTCATCTGTCCCGGCGGCTGAAGCGCGCGGAGAAGCAGTAACCTTTGGGTTTTAACTGCATAACGAACGGAGACTTCCGCCGCCTATTGGCCCCGGGCTATAATAGGAGCGAAAGGAGACGGTAAAAATGCAGAACAGAACACTTGGAAAAGACCTGACGGTTTCGGCGGTCGGCCTCGGGTGCATGGGCTTTTCCCATGCTTACGGCGCACCGACCGACGAGCGCGAGGCGGTCCGCCTGCTGCGCGAAGCGGTGGAGATGGGCTACACGTTTTTCGACACGGCCGAGGTCTACGGAACGCCGGAGGACCCGCACGTCAACGAGCGTTTGGTGGGCGAGGCGCTGCAGCCGGTTCGGAACCGCGTGGCCATCGCGACGAAATTCGGCCTGCGGTTCGACTTTGAAAGCGGGAAAGTGCCGCTGCCGCTGATTCCGGATTCCCGGCCGGAGACCATCCGCCGGTCCGTCGAAGGCTCGCTGAAGCGGCTGCGCACCGACCATATCGACCTGTATTTCCAGCACCGCGCCGACCCGGCGGTTCCGCCGGAAGAGGTGGCGGGCGTCATGGCCGACCTGATCCGCGAGGGAAAGATCACGCACTGGGGCATTTCGGAGGCGGACGCGGACTATCTGCGCCGCGCGCACGCCGTGTGTCCGGTGACGGCGCTGGAGAACCGCTATTCGATGATGGCCCGGCAGTATGAGGAGATCTTCCCGCTGCTCGAAACGCTGAACGTCGGCTTTGTGGCCTTCTCGCCGATGGCGAACGGCCTTTTGACGGGGCGCTACGGCAAGGGCGAACGGTTCGACCCGAAGACCGACTACCGCGCGGCGATGCCGCAGTTCACGGACGCGGCGATGGACCAGAACCGGGCGCTTCTGGCGCTGCTGCGCCGCATGGCCGAGGAGAAATCGTCCACACCGGCCCAGATTTCCCTGGCCTGGATGCTCTGCAAGAAGCCGTGGATCGTGCCGATCCCGGGCACGCGTCGGCCCGAGCGGATGCAGGAAAACGCCGGTGCGGCGGAGGTGCGCCTCACGCCGGACGAAGTGCAGGCGCTGGATGCCGCGCTGGACGGCATGAAAATGTCGGCCGTGTTCGGCGTCGCAAAATAAAGCTGCAGCGCAGTACAGGAAAACTTTGCCGAATAATACAAAAAATGACAATCCTGTCTCTTATACACAT
>USBH01000244.1 GCA_900552925.1 uncultured Oscillospiraceae bacterium | reverse complement strand
GGATCGAACCGTTGACCTCTTGAATGCCATTCAAGCGCTCTCCCAGCTGAGCTACACCCCCGCTTGGTACTTGTGCATTATAACACCTCCCGACGGAAAATGCAACCCCTTTTTTAAAATTTTATCAATTTTTTGTCGGGTCGACAAAAATCGTCTTGTAATTCACGTAAATCACCATGCCGGGCTTCGCCCCCTGCGGCTTGGAAACGTAGCGGATCTGCGTGTAATCGACCGGCACCTGCGCGGAATCCTTCGCGCGGCTGTGGCGCGCGGCCAGCACCGCGGCCTCCTCCATCGCGGCCTCCGTCGGCGTGCGGCCGTCCGTCACCAGAACCGTGTGCGAGCCGGGGATGTTTTTCGTGTGGAACCAGATGTCGTTGTTGTTCGCATCCTTCATCGTCAGCTTGTCGTTCTGCCGGTTGTTGCGGCCGACCAGCACCGTAAAGCCGTCCCGCGTCGTGAATTTCAGCGGTGCGGAAAGCGGCGCCGCCTTCTGGTTCTTCCTGCCGCGCTGCCGGCGGACATAGCCCTGCTCGGCGAGCTCGGCGCGGATCTCGTTGAGGTCCCGCTCGCTTTCCGCAAGCGCCAACGATTCAAACACGCTGTCGATATACGCAAGCTCCGTTTTGGCCAGCGCGATCTGCTCGGTCAGCTTTTCCTCGGCGGTCTTCGCCTTGCGGTACGCCTTGTAATACTTCTGCGCGTTCTGCTGCGGCGTCAGCGCCGGGTCGAGGCGGATCTCGATCTCGGCAAGGTTCTCGTCGTAGAAATTCTGCAGGCGGACCGTTTCCGTGCCCTTTTCGATCGCGTACATGTTCGCGCTGATCAGGTCGCCCTGGATCCGGTACGTGTCGCGTTTGGCGCAGTCCGCAAGCTCCGCGGTCTGGTTCGCGACCTTGCGGTTCAGGCGGTCGGCGTGATTCGTCAGCAATCGGAGCAGGTCGTGGCTCTTGACGCGCATGCGCTCGATCTGATCGCGCTCGGCGTAGAAATCGTCGAGCAGCTCGGAAAAGCGCTCCTTCTTCGAGACGACCATCGAAGCGCCGTACTGGTGGATGTCGAGAAACGCGAAGTCCTTCGGCTTTTTCTGGGCGTCCACGACCATATACGGCGCGCCGGAGGTCTCGCGCACCGTCTGGATCAAACGCCGCACGAAGTACAGCGTGCGCTCGCGCAGCTCAGGCGTCATGCTGCGGATAAACACCTCGCCGCCGCGGCCGACGCTGTTCTGCACCTCCCGCGCGACGATCGGCGACACGCCCTGCAGCGCGGCGAGCAGCGCCTTCGAAAGCTCCATATCGCGTGGCAATTCGTCGATGCGCGCGAGCACCTCCTCCGCCGTGCACTGGAGCATCGAGAGCTTGTTCTGCGGCGGGGGCAGCCGGTATAAAAGGCCGGGCAGCACGAGCCGCTCGGAGGACATCTCCGCGTCGACGCGCTTGAGGGCGTCGACGATCTTCCCGTTCTCGTCGATCAGAATGATGTTGCTGTAGCGGCCCATGATCTCCGCGGCGAGCGTCAGCTCCACGTGGTCGCCGAGCTCGTTGACGCTGTCGAAGCGCAAAAGCAGCGCGCGCTCCAGGTCCGGCTGCTCGATGCCGAGCAGCTTTGCCCCCTGCAGCTTTTTCCGCAGCAGCATGCAGAGCATCGGCGGCTGCAGCGGATTTTCCACCGGGATCTTTGTCAGGTTGATCCGCGCGCTGTTGGCGCGGGCGGAAATCAACAGTTTATAGGCGGCGTCGAAGCCGCGGAACGCGAAGATCAGCTCATCGCGGTTCGGCTGAAAGATCTTGTCGACGCGCGTGCCGATGAGCGCGCCGCCGATCTCCGATTTTAAGTGGCGCAGAAACGCACCGTCGAGTGCCATGTCGGTCCACTCTCCTTTCCTCTAAAAGAGCGGCGCGGAACAGCTTTCCGCACCGCATTGGTTTTTTCAAATTCTCCGGCCGCGCGTTTCTCCCGGACAGGCCGAACGTTTACAGAAACGCCATCGGCGGGCGCTCGCTTCTCGACACATGGAAGCGCACGCCGGAGCAGCGCGCCGTGAGCGCGTCGCAGAGCATCCGGCGGTAAACGATCTCCGTGTGGTAATGGCCGGCCTCGTACAGCGTGACGCCGCACGCCCGCGCCGCGATCGCCTCGTGGTGGCGGACCTCGCCGGTCACAAAGGCGTCCGCGCCGCACCCTGCCGCCTCGAGCGCATATTCGCCGCCTGCGCCGCCGACAACGGCGACGCGGCGGACCATGTGGTTCGCCGGCGTGTAACGCAGCGACGGCAGGCCGAGCGCTTCCTTGATCTGCGCGCCGAACGCTTCCTCGGTCATCGGCTGCGCGAGCTCGCCCATATAGGCGATGCAGGCGTTCCCGTCCCGGATGATCCCGCGCACATCGCGAAGGCCGAGCCGCTCCGCGAGCGCATGATTGACGCCGAACGGATACGCCTTGTCGAGGTTCGTGTGCGCACTGATGACCGAAACGCCGCTGCGCGCGAGCTCGTAGACGATATCGCCCCGCAGAACGGCGCCGAGCTTGTGGAAAATCACCGGATGGTGGCTGATGATCAGCCCGGCGCCGCAGTCGAGCGCCTCGCGCAGCACGCGCAACGTCACATCGAGGCACAGCAGCGCGTCCGTCACTTCGGCCTGCGGGTCGCCGACCAGAATGCCCGTGTTGTCAAAATCCATCGATTCCGAAAAAGGCGCGATCTCGTCGATCGCCCTGTAAATCGCTTCCACCGTCACGAAAAGCCCTCCTTTATTCCGCTTCCGGCCTGTAGGTCGCGCGGATCTCATCGATCGCCGCTTCCAGCGCCGCCGCATCGCCGCCGGCGTGGCGCAGCCCCGCACGCTGGTTTTCCAGATGGTGCAGGACCTGTCTCTTATACACATCTGACGCTGCCGAC
>USBH01000243.1 GCA_900552925.1 uncultured Oscillospiraceae bacterium | reverse complement strand
TCCCGATTTTCACCTTCATCAACAAGATGGACCGCGACGCACAGAGCCCCTACGACCTGCTCGACGAGATCGAGAAGGAGCTCGGCATCGGCACCTATCCGATGAACTGGCCGATCGGCTCCGGCATCGACTTCAAGGGCGTTTACGACCGCGAGAAGTCGGAGATCATCGCCTTTGAGGGTGACAAGGAGCTGCGCGGCCAGCACGAGGTTAAGGCCCATGAGATCGACCTGAACGACACGTCGCTCGAGGGGCTGCTCGGCGAAAACCTGTACAACACGCTGCGCGACGACGTGGAGCTGCTCGACGGCGCCGGCTACGAGTTCGACCTCGAAAAGGTCCGCCACGGCAAGCTCTCTCCTGTGTTCTTCGGCTCGGCGCTGACGAATTTCGGCGTGGAGCCGTTCCTCGAGAGCTTCCTGCGCATGACGACCTCGCCGCTGCCGCGCGAGACAAAGGACGGGACCGTCGACCCCTTCAGCAAGGATTTTTCGGCCTTCGTCTTCAAGATTCAGGCCAATATGAACAAGGCGCACCGCGACCGCATCGCGTTCATGCGCATCTGCAGCGGACGGTTCGAGCGCGGCATGGAGGTCACCCACGTGCAGGGCGGCCGAAAGATCAAGCTCGCGCAGCCGCAGCAGATGATGGCGCAGAGCCGCGAGATCATCGACGAGGCCTACGCCGGCGACATCATCGGTGTGTTCGACCCCGGCATCTTCTCGATCGGCGACACGATCTGCACCGGCAAAAAAGTGCAGTTTGAGGGCATCCCGACATTCGCGCCGGAATTCTTCTGCCGCGTGCAGCAGAAGGACACGATGAAGCGCAAGCAGTTCGTCAAGGGCACGACGCAGATCGCGCAGGAGGGCGCGATCCAGATCTTCCAGGAAATCGCCTCCGGCATGGAGGAGGTCATCGTCGGCGTCGTCGGCACGCTGCAGTTCGACGTGTTCAAGTACCGCATGGAGAATGAATACAACGTCGAGATCCGCATGGAGAACCTGCCCTATTCCTACATCCGCTGGATCGACACGCCGGACGTCGACCTGAAGAAGCTCAACCTCACCTCCGACACGAAGAAGGTGCAGGATATGCGCGGCCGCTACCTCCTGCTCTTTGCGAACGAGTGGAGCATCCGCTGGGCGCTCGAGCACAACGAGGGGCTGGCGCTCTCCGAGTTCAGCCGGTAATTCCCCGAAACAGAAGAATAAAACACCGTGCAGGCTCATTCGTCTGCACGGTGTTTTTGATTGTCCGCAATGAATTCCTTCGGCGTCATGCCGGTGCAGCGCTTGAAGCGGCTGCAGAAGGAGGAGGCATCCGAAAAGCCGCAGGACAGCGCGGTTTCCCCCACGGTATACGCGCCGCTCAGGAGCATCTTTTTGGCGGCGTTGATGCGCACCTGCATCAGGTACTGCTTCGGCGACATGCTCTCCGAGGCGAAGAAGATGCGGTAAAGATACGTGCGGTCGATGCCGATGTACCGGGCGAGGTCGCTGACCTGAATCGGGTAGCCGTAATTGCTCTTGATGTAGCCGATCGCCTTGTTCACATACTCGTGCTCGCGCGTATAGGCGCCGCCGTGCGCCGATTTTTCCAATACAGACATCGCGCCGTAAAAGCAGCTCATCACCTTGAACAGGCTGCCGCCGCTGAACTCCTCGATCATCTCACGCAGATAGCGCGCGAACTCCTCGCCGTTTTCGACCGCGACGACGTACCGGTTCACAAGGCCGGTGCGCCGCAGGATCTCGAGCACGTCGAAGCCGTCGAACGCCACCCACATGTATTCCCACGGGTCTTTGCGGTCCGCGGTGTACAGCGTGCGCTCCCCGGGGCGGATCAGAAAACAGGAGCCCGCGTGCAGCGTATACGTCTCCCCGCCGACCACATACGTGCCGCAGCCGGAAATCACATAGTGCAGCAGATACTGGTTGCGCACGGCCGGCCCCCAGAAGTGCCCGCTTTCGCATTTCTCATAGCCGCAGTAATAGACGGTCACGGAGCCGCCGTTGTTCAGGTTTTCAGCGCGGTGCTTGATGGCGTTCATGTTCTTCCCCTCCTGCGTTTTCTACAGTATACCATACTTCCGGCAAAAATACAACAAAACAACAATTTTCCGAAACAAAAGCTATTGAGAACGCGCGCGTTCCCCCACTATAATAAAGCCACAAAAAGATTTTACGAATCACGATCTTTTTGGGGAAAGGATGGAATCGCTATGCCAAAAATCACCTTTATGGGCGCCGGCAGTACGGTCTTTGCGCGCAATGTGCTCGGCGACTGCATGTGCACGCCCGCGCTCTGCGAAAGCGAAATCGCGCTTTACGACATCGACGCGGAACGCCTTGAGGAATCCTACATCATCCTCAGCGCCATCAACCACAACACAAACCAGGACCGGGCCACGCTCAAAACCTACTGCGGCGTTGAAAACCGCAGGGAGGCGCTGCGCGGCGCAGACTTTGTCGTCAACGCGATCCAGGTCGGCTTCTACGAGCCCTGCACCGTCATCGACTTCGAGATCCCGAAGAAGTACGGCCTGCGCCAGACGATCGCCGACACGCTCGGCATCGGCGGCGTCATGCGCGCCCTGCGCACGATACCGGTGCTCGAGGACTTCGCCCGCGACATCGAGGCGGTCTGCCCCGACGCGTGGTTCCTCAACTACACGAACCCGATGGCGATGCTCTCCGGCTATATGCAGCGCTACACGAATGTGAAGACCGTCGGCCTCTGCCACAGCGTGCAGACCTGCTCGCGCGACCTGCTGAAGGGCCTCGGCATGGAGGATAAGCTCGAGGGCCGCCGCGAGCTCATCGCCGGCATCAACCACATGGCGTGGCTCCTGCAGATCACGGACAAGGACGGCAACGACCTGTATCTGTCTCTTATACACATCTCCGAGCCCACGAGACTGCAGCTAA
>USBH01000242.1 GCA_900552925.1 uncultured Oscillospiraceae bacterium | reverse complement strand
TGCCGAACTCCCCCATGCACTGGTAGCCCAGGGCCTCCAGCTCCGGGTCCAGCCGGTCCACCGCCTCCAGGCTGGTGACCACCGGCATGAGGTCCAGGATGGGCTTGGCCCACAGTCCCTCCACCGCCGTGCTGCCGATGTGGTGAATCGCCGTGCAGTTTTCACCGAGAACGGCCCGGAGCTTCTCGGCCTCCGCCGCGTACTGGGCGGCCCACGCCGGGTTGTGGTCGACAACGGTGATGTGCTGTGCCATCGATGCGCCTCCTTTTTGTTTTGTCTGTCCAAACAGGATAGCACAGCAGGCGGAGCCTGTCAATCGGAAAGGCGCACCCGGCGGGGCGCGACGTATAGCTTATCACAGATTCCGGCTTTGCACAAGCCCTTTTGCGCCCTTCTAAACGGTGCCGCTTTCGCATAAGCATGTTCCAAAAGGAGGCAGGGACATGTCAAAACAGACGACGGAAAACACGGCGTTCCACGCGATGGACGCGGCGGAGGCGCTCCGCATTCTGAAAAGCGACCGGGAAAGCGGGCTGCGCACGGCGGACGCCGAAGCACGCCTGCAGAAATACGGCCCGAACGCCCTGAAAAAAGGCAGAAAGAAAACGCTTCTGCAGCGCTTCATCCTGCAGTTCGGCGATTTCATGGTGCTGATCCTGCTCGGCGCCGCCGCGGTTTCCTTTGCGACCTCGTGCCTGCAGGGGGAGGCGGACTTCGCCGACACGCTGCTGATTCTCGGCATCGTGATGGCGAACGCGCTGATCGGCACGGTGCAGGAGGCGAAGGCGGAGCACGCGCTCGAGGCGCTGCGCACGATGTCCGCGCCGCACGCCTCCGTCCTGCGCGACGGCAAACGCGCCGTGCTGACGAGCGAAGCGCTCGTGCCCGGCGACATCGTCCTGCTCAAAACGGGCGACGTCGTGCCGGCGGACCTGCGATTGCTCGAGAGCACGCAGCTTTACGCCGAGGAGAGCGCGCTGACCGGTGAGTCCGTCCCGGCGGCGAAGTCGGCCGGCGCGGTCTGCGCGGAGAAAACCGGCGCGGCCGAACGCGAAAACATGCTCTTCTCCGGCACCGGCGTCGCGTCCGGCCACGGCGTCGGCGTCGTGACCGCGACGGGCATGGAGACCGAAATGGGCCGGATCGCCGCGATGCTCGGCGAGGAGGAAACGCCGGACACGCCGCTCAAGGCGCGCTTGCGCAAGACCGGCAAGGTGATCGGTTTGCTCGTCGTCCTGATCTGCGCGGTGATTTTTGTGATCGGCCTGATCCAGCGCGTCAACCCGCTCGAGATGTTCATGATCGCGATCAGCCTTGCGGTCGCCGCGATCCCGGAGGGGCTTCCGGCCGTCGTCACGATTGTCCTCGCGCTCGGCGTGCGCCGCATGGCGGCGAAGCGGGCGATCATCCGGCACCTGCAGGCGGTGGAGACGCTCGGAAGCTGCCAGGTGATCTGCTCCGACAAGACCGGCACGCTGACGCAGAACCGGATGACCGTCGTGCGCTGTGCGGACGGCGCGGGACTGCTCGAAACGGAAGCGGCGGGCAACATGCTCGCTGCGGCGGCGCTGTGCACGACGGTGGAGCTTGAAAACGGGCGGCTGATCGGCGCGCCGACCGAAACGGCGATTGCGGCCGCGGCGCCGGAGCTGGAAAAGCTGCTCGCCGGGCGGGTCAAGGCGGCGGAGATCCCGTTCACGTCGGAGCGCAAGCGCATGACGGTGATCCTGCGCACGGAAAACGGCTACCGCGTGATTGTGAAGGGTGCGCCGGACCTCATCCTGCAGCGCTGCACGGCGGCGAAGAGCGGCGGGCAGACGCTGCCGCTTTCCGGCGATCTGCGCGGGCGCATCCTCGCCCGCAACGCCGAGATGGCGCGCGATGCGCTGCGCGTGCTCGCCGTGGCGGAAAAGCAGGCGGACGCGCTGCCCGGCTCGGACGACGAGGCGGAGAGCGGCCTCACGTTCCTCGGGCTGATCGGTCTCGAGGACCCGCCGCGCCCCGAGGCGAAGCAGGCGGTCCTCGAGTGCCGGGCGGCCGGCATCCGGCCGGTCATGATCACCGGCGACCAGCCCTCGACGGCTGCGGCGATCGCCGGGCGGCTCGGCATCGATGCGGAAAAGGTGACGACGGGCGCCGAGCTCGAGGCGATAAGCGACGAAAAGCTGCTTGCGTCCGTCAAAACCTGCTCGGTGTTCGCGCGCGTTTCGCCCGCGCACAAGCTGCGCATCGTCAAGGCCTTCCGCCGCCTGCGGCTTGTCACCGCGATGACCGGCGACGGCGTCAACGACGCGCCGGCGCTCAAGGCCGCGGACATCGGCTGCGCAATGGGCAGAAGCGGCACCGAGGTCGCGAAAAACGCCGCGGACATGGTGCTGACCGACGACAATTTCGCGACGATCGTCTCCGCGGTGCGCGAGGGCCGCACGGTCTACCGGAATATCCGCAAGACGATCCACTTTCTGATGTCCTGCAACGTCGGCGAGATTCTGGTGGTGCTGACAGCGTTCCTGATGCACGCGCCCGCGCCGCTTCTGCCCGCGCAGCTTTTGTGGGTCAACCTCGTCACGGATTCGCTCCCCGCGCTCGCGCTCGGCGGCGACCCGCCGCAGGACGACGTGATGCAGGCGCCGCCGAACCCGCAGGACAACACCGTGTTTTCGAACGGCCTCGGCTTTTCGATGGCGGTCGAGGGCATGATGATCGGCGCGCTTTCGCTGCTCGCGTTTTCCGCGGGCCGCGCGCTGTTCGATACCGACCCCGCGTCGCCGGTGGTCGGCCGCACGATGGCGTTCGCGGTGCTCAGCCTTTCCCAGCTCGTGCACAGCTTCAACATGCGCAGCGCAAAGCCGGTGCTCGGCCGCGGCATGCTGAAGAACCGCTGGCTCAACCTCTCGTTTCTGGTCTGCACGGCTCTGATGGTCGGCGTCAT
>USBH01000241.1 GCA_900552925.1 uncultured Oscillospiraceae bacterium | reverse complement strand
GAGATTAGCTGCAGTCTCGTGGGCTCGGAGATGTGTATAAGAGACAGTTTATGTACAAGCGAACTTATTTTTTGTCAAAGCACAGGGGCAGCCGGGTTTACAGGCTGTAAACGCCCTGCTCGGAAGCGTCGTCGAACTTCATGCCGAGATACCGCGCCGCCTCGCGCAGCACCTTCTTGTAGTTGCCGTACACGCCGCCGACATGGTGGATGTACGGGCCGAACATGAGCTTTTCTTCCCAGCGCTTCCAGTTGTCGGCCTCAAACCAGACGTACGTGCCGGTCGTCTCGGGGCCGTCCACCGCCTTGCCTTCGCCGCCGAAGAGATAGTACTCGCCGTCGATGTCGTCGAAGCGGGAAATCGTGATCTCGCCCTTCTTGAGCTCCCAGCGCTCCTGGCCGTTCACAAGGCGCGCCTTCGAGGCCGGGTCCTTGAGCGAATACGGGAACGGACCGCAGTGCCAGAGCAGCTCCGCGTTGTCGTTCTCCGGGTGGCGGATCGTCAGGTCCGCGAGGAAGCCGGACGCTTCGCCGAGCGTGACCGCGCGCAGGATCGCCAGCGTGACCGCGCCGTTGAGGTCGGTCTCGCAGGAAATCGGCAGGCCGGCGTCGGCAAGCTCGCCGAGCGTCATGCAGATCGGCACGCCGATGATCGGCGTCGCGCTCCAGCACTCCATCGCGCCGACGGAGCAGTTGTTCTCGAGCATGAGCTGCTTCGTCGCCATGGCGACGGCGGCGCAGCGCAGCACCTTGTCCGGCTCCATCGCCGAGGTGTCGATGCGCGCGGTGAGGTCGGCGTAATACGCCTTGAGCGCCTCGCCGTTCTCGGCAATCAGCTCGTCGGTGCGCTTTGCGATCGCGGTCGGCGAGATCGGGATCGTCGTGATGCCGAATTTCGTCGCAAGCTCCGCTTCATTCGCCATGACGCTCATGAACGGCACCGGGCGGGAGCCGAACTTCGCGATGCGCAGCGTCTTGATCGTCTTGATGACGGACACGACGCGGATGAACGCATCGTAGCCGTTTCTGAAATCCTCGCTCTCGGTCTCGCAGTTCCAGATGTAGCTGTACTGCACGCCGAAGCGGCGCATGACCTTGGAACATGCGAACATGCCGCACTGCGTGTCGCGGCCGCGGCCCTCGTCGGTGTTCGGGCGCTCGTCGCGCGCGCCCCACAGGAGCGTCGGCACCTTCATCTGCGCCGCAACGCCCGCCGCGCACTGCTCCTCGCCGAAGTCACAGTGCGGCGTGAAGAGCGCGTCGATGTTGGCCTTGCGGAACTTGTCGACGACGGCCGGGATCTTATCCGTCTGAAACAGGATGCCGTTCTCGCACAGGTCGTCGATGTCGATGATCTCCACCTTGTCGGGGAGGATCGAGCGGATAACCGCCATGAATTTGTCCTTCTGGCGCTTGGCCTCTTCCATGCTGAGGAAGCCACGCTTTGTGGGCGCAACGCCCAGTCTGATCTTTTCCATTACAACTGCAGCCCCTTTCCGTAAAATTCGGTGCGCTGATCGATCTCCGTATAGTCGATCTCCCCGGTTTTCATGAATTTCTCCGCGGTCGCACGGTCCGGGATGCCCGCTCGGCCGCCGATGCGCGTGCACTTGATGCAGGCTACAGCCGTGGCGAGCTCTGCGGCGGCCTTCGCCGTCATGCCCTCCACCATGCCCACGGCGAACGCGCCGTGGAAAACGTCGCCTGCGCCGACGGTGTCGGCGACATGCACGTTATAGGAATCGAGCTGGAAGAAACCCTCGGCGCTGTAGCCGACGCAGCCCTTTGCGCCGAGCGTGAACACGACGACGGGCGGACCCATCTCGAAAACCTTTCTGCAATTTTTCTCGTAGTTTTTATTCTTGAACAGAACGTCGTAGACGAACTCGGAGGCCACGAACGCGTCGATCAGGTCGAGGTTCTCCATGACGCTCGAATCGTAGCTGTCCGCGTCGATGATGACCTTCGCGCCGGCGGCCTTCGCCTTGCGCGCCGCGTCGAGGCAGACCTCGGAGCCGCGCGAGATGAAGAACCATTCGCAGTCCGCCAGCACGGATTCGTCCAGCGTTCCGGGCGCCGGCGCCGCCGCCGACCCGCTGCGGTACACAATACTTCTGCCGTTCGTCTCCCGGTCGCTGAGAACGATCGAGAGCGAGGTCGTCTGACCGGGGCGCACCTGCATGCCGTGCACGTCGATGCCGTGGCGCTCGAAGTCGCGCAGCACGAACTTGCCGTAATCGTCGTCGCCGACCGCGCCGAGCATCGCGCATTTCGCGCCGAGACGCGCCGCCGCGACCATGCCGGTCGCCACCTTGCCGCCGCCCTGCCACGAGAGGTCGCGGACGCCCGTGCCGCCGTTCGGCTTCGGGAATACGTCCACATTGACCGCGAGATCGACGCAGGGCATGTCGTATCCGGCAATCTGATATTTCTTTTCCACTTTCAAACTCCTCCCAATTTCCCGCTTCACAGAGAGAAGCCGTTGGGATTCAAAAGGCGCATCTTGCCGCGAACAAAGTCGATCGCGCCCTCGCTCGCCTCATTGAGCAGCGACATGAAGCTGCCGTCCTTGTTTTCCGGGTCCGCCGCCGCGCAGATCGAAGCGTAGCACGCGCGGAAATACTCGGTCGCGATGTTGAACTTGCTCATGCCGAGCCGCACGCTCTCCTGCAGCTGCTCGTGCGGAATGTCGGAGCAGCCGTGCAGCACGAGCGGCACCGAAAGCGCGGCGCGCAGCTTCTTGATGCGGTCGAAGTCGAGGTTCGGCGTCTGCACATATGCGCCGTGCGCGTTGCCGACTGCAACGGCCAGCGAACCGCAGCCCGTCTTTTCGACGAAATCGACGGCCTGCTCGACGTTCGTGTAGTTGTCGCTGTTGACGATGTCGTCGACGCCTGTCTCTTATACACATCTCCGAGCCCACGAGACTGCAGCTAATC
>USBH01000240.1 GCA_900552925.1 uncultured Oscillospiraceae bacterium | reverse complement strand
TCGTGGGCTCGGAGATGTGTATAAGAGACAGCGTTTTACAGCGGGCTGAACCAGCCGCCGCTTGCGCCGCCGGGCTGGGTGTTCCCGGTCGCCTGGGCGATCCTTTACGCGCTGATGGGCGCGGCGTCGTACCAGATCTGGGAGAGCACGGCGGAAAACCGGCGCGGCGCGCTCGTCCTGTACGCGGTGCAGCTCGCGGTCAACTTTGCGTGGACGATCGTTTTCTTCCGCTTCCGGCTCATCGGGCCGGCCGTGGCCGTGCTCGTTCTGCTCTGCGTGCTCGCGGCGCTGACCATGGCGCAGTTCCGGAAGATCCGCCGGAGCGCCGGGCTTCTGCTGCTGCCGTATATGCTGTGGCTGCTGTTTGCGCTGTACCTCAACGCCGGCGTGTGGCTGCTGAACCCGTAGGGCCGCGGCCGGAACAATCGAATAGGACGAAAACGGGATGCCTCGCACGGAGCGGCTTCGTTCCGCCGGGGCATCCCTGCGTTTTCTTTTCTTTTTTGCGCGTCATGCGGTCAGATCGACATAGTCGGCCTCGACGAACGCAGCGAGCGCATCCGGGTTCACGATGAGCTGTACGCCGCGCTGTCCGGCGCTGACGGCGATTTCGTCGAACAGCATCGCGGTCTCGTCGAAATAGGTCGGGAATTTCTTCTTCATGCCGATGGGCGAGCAGCCGCCGCGGATATAGCCGGTCACCGGCAGCAGCTCCTTGACGTGCAGCAGCTCGACGGCCTTGTTGCCGCTCGCCCTTGCGGCCTTTTTGAGGTCGAGCGATTCGGCGACCGGGATGCAGAACACCGCAAAGCCGGTTTTGTCGCCGCGGGCGACGAGCGTTTTGAACACGGCTTCGCGCGCCATGCCGATGGCGTCCGCCGCGTGCACGCCGGAGAGGTCGTCCTCGTCAAATTCGTACGTGCGCACCGCGTAGTCGATCTGCGCGCTGTCGAGCAGGCGCATCGCGTTCGTTTTCTTTGCGGCGCTCATGCTTCACCGAGCGCTTCCAGAATGTATTTTGCCGCCTGCGCCGCGCACTTGCGGTAGCCCTCCTCAGTGAGGTGGAGCATGTCCGCGCACTTGTAGTAGTTCGCGTCCTCTTTGCACAGCGCGTAGAGGTCGTTGACCGTCACGTTTTCCTCGGCCATCAGCGCCTTGGCCGCTGCGTTGTACTGCTGCACCCAGGCGTCGTTGTAGTGGATGCTGTCGGCTTCCGTGCCGGTGTTGTCGGCCGCAGTGCCGGGGCTGAGGATCGGCGTCGTCGTGGCGAAAATCACCTTCGCGCCGTTACGGCGGCACTCGCCGAGGATGCGCTTTAAAAAGTGGACGTACTCGTCGACCGGGTGCATCGCTTCCGCCATCGGCGGCTCGACGTTCATGTCCCAGTAGCCGTTGTTCCAGTGCACGACGTCGAACTTGCCGTACTTTTTGAACATCTGGTTTGCCTGCCAGAGCGTGTAGGCGGCGAAACGGCCGTTGTCGTCGGGGTCGTAGATGACCTCGCACTTGCCGTCGAGCAGCTCCTTCACGTAGTCGTCATAGCCCATGCGGATCGAATCGCCGAGCAGAAGAACTTTTTTCATAGCCAAATCATCCTTTCCGTATTTCCGTCGGATCACTTCCATTATAATCCGCAGCCCGGCAAAATGCAAGGCCGCGGCCGAAACCTCCTGCGGCGTCCGGAAAACCCGGTGCACATCGCGCAAAACCGCGTGTGCGGGCTTGCGTTCCGCGCGGCGCCGTGCTATACTGGTACGCACAAAACGCGCCGGTTTGCGCGCAGAACAAGGGGGAATGCAGCATGGATATGCAGGCATGGATGGAAGCGTTTCAAAAGACGGTGCGCGCGGCGTTCGGCGAGCGCGTCGTGTGCGTCGGTCTGCAGGGCAGCCGGGGGCGCGGCGAAGCGTCGGCGGCGAGCGACATCGACGTCGTCGTGATTTTCGATCGGCTCAGCCCGGCGGACCTGCGCGCGTACGACCGCGCGGTTTCGGCGCTGCCGCACCGGGCGCTGCTCTGCGGGTTTGTCGCGGGCCGGGCGGAGATCGAGCGCTGGGACGACGCCGACCTGTTCGCATTTTGGTTCGATACGGCCCCGGTTTACGGCAATCTCGATTTCCTGCGCCCGCGCGTCACAAAAGCGGCCGCCGTGCGCGCCGTCCGCATGGGCGCGTGCAATCTCTACCACGCCTGCGCGCACAATATGCTGCACGAAAAAAGCTCGGAGGTGCTCGGCGCGCTGCTGAAATCCGCGGTGTTCACGGTGCAGGCGAAGCACTACTGCGCGTGCGGCGCGTATATCCGGCAGCACCGGGCGCTGCTCGAGGCCGTTTCGGGCGCGGACCGCAGCATCGTCGAATCGGCGCTCGCGGCCAGAGCGGGCGATGCGCCGGACTTCGACAGAACGTCCGACCTGCTGTTCAGCTGGGCGGGCGAGCTGATCCGGCAGTCGCCGGCGGAATAAACGGAAGCAAACAGAAAACGGATGCAGCCGGTCGGCCTGCATCCGTTCTTTTATGTGCGCAGTGGAAGCTGCGCGTCGGTTCAAAGTTACGCCTTGCCCTGGATGTACTTGTCGATCGCGGCGGCGGCGGTTTTGCCCGCGCCCATCGCGAGGATGACCGTCGCGGCGCCGGTGACGGCGTCGCCGCCCGCGTACACGCCCTCGATCGAGGTCAGGCCGTCCTCGTTTGCGACGATCTCGCCGCGGCGCTGGGTCTCGAGGCCCGGCGTCGTCGCCTTGATCAGCGGGTTCGGCGAGGTGCCGAGCGCCATGATCACGCAGTCCATCGGCAGCTCGAACTCGCTGCCCTCCTTGACGATCGGGCGGCGGCGTCCGGATTCATCCGGCTCGCCGAGCTCCATCTCGACGCAGCGGATGCCGGCGGCCCAGCCGTAGGCGGGATCGCGCGGGTCGGTCACGTCGTTCGGCAGGATCGCGACCGGG
>USBH01000239.1 GCA_900552925.1 uncultured Oscillospiraceae bacterium | reverse complement strand
AAGAGACAGCCGAAACGCTGGCCGCGTCCGGCGACCTGACGGACAAGATGCGGCAGGCGCAGATGCACCCGCTCTCGTTCGTCTTTAAAGCGCGCAAGCTCTGACCGATAGGCGCCTGCGCTCCATTGAGGAGCGGGGGCTCTGCGGGGCGGCCGTTTTCGGACGGCCGCCCTTTCTCCGGGCGCGTTCCCCGGAAAATGCAAAAAGCCTTTGCCGAAACTTTCCGGCAAAGGCTTTTGACGCCGCGCGCTGCGGCATACTAGAAACGTGCGCGGCGCGCATACGAAGCACCAAGGGGTGAGATTTATGAAATTCGGCAGGGCGCTGCGGGAAGTCGTCCGCTTTGAGATCCTGTATAAGCTGTTCATCCTCTGTCTCGTCAACCCCGTCATGCGGGAAATCTACCAGACGTACATCTCGTCGGTCGGCGTGTCGTTCAACGCGCAGATCGTCGGCATCTTTCTGAACCTGAAGGGCGCCTCCATCTTCCTGCTTCTGTTTTTCACGGCGGCCCTTTTGATCTTCTTCGAGCTGAGCGTCGTCGTCCGCATCGTCGCGCTGTGCCGGGCGGGCGCGCCGTTCCGGCTGCGCACGGTGATGAAGACCGCGCTGTGGAGCCTCGGCGCGCTGCGCGGCCCCGGCGTGGTCCCGGCGGCGCTGTACTACGTGCTGTTCCTGCCGGTCGTGCAGACGGGCTACATCAACGCGCTCGTGCCGGGCGTCACGATTCCGGAGTTTATTTTCGACGAAATGCGCCGCACGCCGCCGCTCGGGCAGATCGGCATGGTGCTGCTCTACGTGCTCCTGTACGGGGCCTTCCTCGCGCTGCTGTTCGTGCCGGTGCGCATGGCGCTGCAGCGCGAGCGCTTCGGCGCGGCGGCGAAAAGCGGTTTCGCGTGCTGGAAGCGGATCGGCCTTAAGGGCGCGCTGCAGGTCCTCGCGGTTCTGCTGCTCTGGCTCGCGGCCGCGACGGAGATCGCCCGCTTCTGGCGGCGCAACCCGCTGGAAAACAGCGATTTCGACGGGAATTTCCTGAAATTCCTCGTGTATTCCGAGGCGTTCCGCAAGGACCTCGTGTACTGGGCGCTGATGGCGGTCCTGTTTGCGGCGGGCATGACGGCCTTTCTGTACGTCGCGCTGCGGCATCTCGGCCCGGACGCCGGGGCGGTGCTGCACCCCGACTGGCAGGCCGACAACGCCGCGCTCGTGCAGATCGCCGTGCGCAAGCTCCGAAAGCTCTGGGCGCGCGTGCGCGCGGCGCTCGGAAAGAAGCGCTGGAAGGCGGCGGCCGGCGCCGTTTGCCTGTTCCTTGCGGCGTACCTCGTGCTGAACTGCTGGCTGCCGCCGCTGCGCCACGCGCCGGTTTCCATCGGCCACCGCGGCTGCAATGCGACGATCGAAAACACCGTGGAGGCCGTGCTCGCCGCGGACGCTGCCGGCATGGATTACGCCGAGATCGACGTGCAGCTCACGGCGGACGGCGTGCCGGTCGTGTTCCACGACGCCGGCCTGTCGCGCCTGTCCGACGCGTCGGGCAGCCTTGCGGATTACACGTGGGACGCGCTGCAGGCGGTCACGCTGCGCGACGAATACGCGCACCCCGGGGAAACCGCGAAGATCCCCTCGCTCGAGATGGTGCTGCAGGCGGCGCAGGCAGCGCCGAACGACATCGGCCTGCTCATCGAGCTCAAGGGCGACGCCCTGCGGCAGGAGCAGCTTGCCGAGGCCGTCATCCGGCTCGTCGAGCAGTACGACTTCGGCGGCAGGGCCATGTTCATGTCGCTCGACTACTACAGCGTGATGCTCCTGCACGCGGCGCACCCCGAGTGGTGGGTCGGCTACTGCGTGTTCGGCAGCGTCGGCGACATCGACGATTCGATCTGGCGCTACAACATCGATTTTCTCGCCGTGGAGGAAAACATGGTCACGAACCGGCTGGTCACGCAGGCGCGCGAGCACGGGCTGCCGACGTACGTCTGGAGCGTCAACGACAACGAGAAGATGCTGCAGTACATGGAGATGGGCGCGGTCGGCATCATCAGCGACTGGACCGACACGCGCGCCGTGGTCGACGCGTTCAACGCGGCGCACAGCGGCGTCGAGTACGCCGGGCGGGACGAAGCGCCCGCGCAGGATACGGCCCGGCTGCAGTGAGCGTGCCCGGCCTTTTTATTTCCTTGTGCCCTGTGCCGGCGGCGCGCCGCAGTCGGTGCGGCAGCGCTCGTCGAACCGGTCGTGGCGCACGCTCGCGTAGAAGCGGTAGCCGCCCGCGAAGTTGAAGCAGTCGAAGCCGTGCTGCGCGAGGATCCGGCAGGCGATGTAGCTGCGCAGGCCGGACTGGCACATCACGTAGACCGGCTTTGCCGGATCCAGATCCCCGATGCGCGCCCGCAGGTCGTCGACCGGGATGTGCGTCGCAAAGCCATCGGCGTGCCCGCCGGCATACTCCGCGTCGGTGCGCGTGTCGAGCAGCGTGACGCTGCCGTCCGTCGGGAGTGCGGCGAGGTCCTCGTAGAAGAACTGCTTCACCCGGCCGGAAAGCACGTTTTCCGCGATGAAGCCGGCCATGTTGACCGGGTCCTTGGCGGAGGCGTACGGCGGCGCGTAGGCGAGGTCGAGGTCCTTAAGCGCGGTGACCGGCATGCCGGCCTGCATGGCGGTCGCGAGCACGTCGATGCGCTTGTCGACGCCGTCGAAGCCGACGATCTGCGCGCCGAGGATCCGCTCGTCCTCCGGCGAGAACAGAAGCTTGATGGTCATGACTGTGCCGCCGGGATAATACGAGGCGTGCGAGGCCGGGGCGAGGATGACCTTGTCGTACGCGATGCCCGCCGCCTGCGCCGCGCGCTCCGAAAGGCCGGTCGCGGCCGCAGTCATCTCGAATACCTTCAGAACCGAGGTGCCGGCCGCGCCCTTATACCGGCTTTCAAGCCCGGCGATGTTGTCCGCCGCG
>USBH01000238.1 GCA_900552925.1 uncultured Oscillospiraceae bacterium | reverse complement strand
ACGAGATTAGCTGCAGTCTCGTGGGCTCGGAGATGTGTATAAGAGACAGGCGCATGAGATCGACGTCACCGTTTCGGACGAGGACCACGCCGCTATTACGGCACAGCTGCCTGACGAAGCGAGGCGGCCTGTGAGACGCCGTCAGCCTCATGCCGCGCCGGACGCCGGATATGAGCAGCTTTCATTGGCCGCGACGCTGTCCCGAAATGTGCGTGCCGATCTGGAGGACGTCGCCCGCCTGCATGATGGATATGTGCAGCGCATGGAGAACGGCGGTATCCTGTCCTCGGCAGAGGCCGCAGATATGGACGATCTGGAAGATATACAGGGTCGTCTGGAAAAGGAACTGCAACAGGATAAAACGGCGCAAAAAATCGTACAGGAGGCGGAGACCGCAGCGGCACCCCAGAAAGGCGCGGCGGACTATGCCGTGGAGATCCCGGTGGACGGCGAATGGACGAAGTTCCAAACCGTGCAGGAAGCGGAACATGCCGCGTATCAGGAATGGATCAAAGAAGGTCGCAAAAATGCGGTCAATTACAGCTCCACCGGCGACCGCGACCCGTCCGGCGGCCCCAAGGCCCGGTTCCAGGACAATATCGCTGCTTTGCGGCTGCTGCAGTATCTGGATGCCGACGGCCAGCAGGCCATCCCGGAACAGCAGCAGGTGCTGGCCCGTTATGTGGGTTGGGGCGGCCTGTCCGACGCCTTCGACGGCAAAAAAGCCGAGTGGGCCGGGGAATACAAAACGCTGAAGGAACTGCTGCCCGTACAGGAATATGAAGCCGCCCGCGCCTCTACCCTGACCTCGTTCTATACGCCGCCGGAGATCATCCGCACCATGTATGAAACGCTGGAGCGCTTCGGCCTGAAGGGCGGCAACATCCTGGAACCGAGCATGGGCGTGGGCGCATTCTTCGCCAACCGCCCGGCGTCCTTCGATACGAACGGCACGATGCTGTACGGCGTGGAACTGGACCCGGTCACGGGGCGCATCGCCCAGCAGCTTTTTCCTAAAGCAAACATCCAGATCACGGGCTATGAAAAGGCGTCGCTGCCGGACAGCTTTTTTGACGCGGTGGTGGGCAACGTGCCTTTCGGACAGTACAAAGTAAACGACCCTGCCTTCAACCGCTACAATTTCCTGATCCACGATTACTTTGCGGCAAAGAATATCGACAAGCTGCGCGTGGGCGGTATCCAGGCCATCATCACCACAAGCGGGACGATGGACAAGAAAAGCGAGGATGTGCGCAGGTACCTGGCCGCCCGCTGCGACCTGATCGGCGCGGTGCGGCTGCCGAATACCGCATTCAAAGCGGCGGCAGGCACCGAAGTGACCGCCGACATTCTGTTTCTGCAGAAGCGGGACGGCGTACTGTCGAACCCGGAAGCCGACTGGCTCCATGTGGGCCAGACCGCAGACGGCATACCGATGAACCAGTATTTTATCGACCACCCGGAAATGATCTGCGGAAAAATGGAAATGGTAAGCGGCCCCTACGGGCCGCGCCCCACCTGCCAGCCTGATACAGATACCAGCCTGGAAGAGCAGCTGCGCACGGCCATGAGCCGCCTGCAGGCCGTCCTGCCGGAACTTGCGCCGCTGGCTATGGACGAAGAAGAAACCACGGCCAAAGCAAACGCCGTTCCCGCCGCCCCGTCTGTGCGCAATTACAGCTATTGTGTGCGGGACGGAAAAATCTATTTCCGGCGTGACTCTCTCATGTGGGAACAGACCCCCAACGCCATGACCCGGCAGCGAATTGAGGGTATGGTGGGACTGCTCTCTGCCACACGGGAACTGATCCAGGCGCAGGTGAACGACTTGCCGGAGGAGGAGATCGCACGTTTGCAGCGGCAGCTTTCCCGGCAATATGACGATTATGTAAGCAAATACGGCCGCTTGTACAGCCGCGCCAACAACGCCGCGTTCCGCGAGGACAGCGGGTACAGCCTGCTGCGCTCTTTGGAAAGAGTGGACGAAGAAGGAAATTTTGCAGGCAAGGCGGATATGTTTACAAAGCGCACCATCCGCCCGACGCGCGTGATCGATCATGTGGATACCGCCGCTGAGGCGCTGGTGGTGTCGCTTGCCGAACACGGCGGCATCGACCTGGCGTATATGCAGCAGCTTTCCGGCAAAACGCAGGAAGAACTGGTGAAGGACCTGTCCGGCCTGATGTTCCGTGTGCCCGGCATGGGAACGGAAGAAGATCCGGTCTACCAGACCGCTGAAGAATACCTGTCGGGCAACGTCCGGCAAAAGCTGGAACAGGCCCGCCAGGCTGCCGCGCTGGACCCGGTGTACCGGGCCAACACGGACGCCCTGGCCGCTGTACAGCCCAAAGAGCTGACGGCGTCGGAGATCAACGTGCATCTGGGCACCACCTGGATACCTGCCGACGATGTGCGGCAGTTTGTACTGGAGCTGATGCAGCCCAATGCCTGGGTGGCGCAGCACATCCAGGTACATTATGAGCCGGTCACGCCCCGCTGGAGCGTGACCGGCGGCAGGATGGACAGTGTGAACGTCCGCGCCACGACCACCTACGGCACAAAACGCCGGTCCTTTTACGATCTGTTACAAAGCAGCCTGAATATGCAACCCGCGAGGGTAGACGACTATGTGGAAGAACCCGACGGCAAAAAGCGGGATGACCTTTCACGGAAATGGAGCAGTATCCGCCGCCTAACCTCCACCGATGCTCGTATCAAGCGGATTGCTCTGGACATCGATGAGCACTTCATTGAAGGGTACAAAGATACCGGATTTAAGGCTATGCTGGCCACTAACTACAAGCGGGATGCGATTCGGTATCTGGAGTGTTTTGAGCAATTTGGGGATTTGAACTGTGCCGTGGTGATCTCACCGCCTGATCTGCGGGAAAGTGTAGACGATATAGACTGTCTCTTATACACATCTCCGAGCCCACGAGACTGCAGCTAATCTC
>USBH01000237.1 GCA_900552925.1 uncultured Oscillospiraceae bacterium | reverse complement strand
AATTCGTCGGCAGCGTCAGATGTGTATAAGAGACAGCATCCTGAACCGCATGGCGCGCGGCGAGCTGCGCAACATCCTGTTCATGGCGACCGGCGCGCTGATGTCCACGACCTCCTCCCAGCAGGGCGAAAGCATCCCGGGCATCGCGCACCTCCTCCACCTGCAGGCCGAATGAAAATCCGGCGGCGCTCCGCATTTGGGCGCCGCTTTTTTCATATTTTAGTCAAGAAGCTTACAATTCCTTTAAGAACCCGCCAAACCATTGACAAGTTGACCCGGTTATATTATTGTAGGAGACAGAAAACTTGAAAAAAGAGATTTGAATCCGCGCGGTTTCCGACGGGCCCGCCGCAGCTTATGCGCCGCCCGCCGGAAGCCGCCGGGAAGGTAAGGTGATTTGCCATGATGCCGATTCTGCAATGCACAGGGCTTTGCAAGCAATACGGCGCTTTTCCGGCCCTGAACGGGCTGACGCTTTCGATCATGCCCGGGCGCATCGTGGGGCTGCTCGGGCCGAACGGTTCGGGCAAGAGCACGCTGATCAAGCTCGCGAACGGCCTGCTCACGCCGACGGCCGGCGAGGTGCGCATCGACGGGATGCTGCCCGGCCCCGAAACGAAGCGCATCGTCTCCTATCTGCCGGAGCGCACGTATCTGAGCCGCTGGATGCGCGTCACGGACGCGATCGAGCTTTTCGAGGATTTTTACGACGATTTCCGCCCCGAGCGCGCCGAAGAGATGCTGCGCAGTCTGCAGATCGATCCGAAAAAGACGCTCGGCACCATGAGCAAGGGCACGCTCGAAAAGGTGCAGCTCATTCTCGTCATGAGCCGCGCCGCGCGCCTGTATCTGCTTGACGAGCCGATCGGCGGCGTGGACCCCGCCGCGCGGGACTACATACTGAACACGATCCTCTCGAATTATGAGCGCGGCGCGACGATCCTGCTCTCCACGCACCTGATCCGCGACATCGAGCGCGTGCTGGACGACGTCGTCTTCATCCAGAACGGCCAGGTCGTTCTGGCCTCGAGCGTCGAGGCCGTCCACCAGAACTACGGAAAGAGCGTGGACGAACTGTTCCGGGAGGTGTTCCGATGCTGGTGAAACTGATGAAATACGAATTCCGGTCGTCGGCGCGGCTCTTCCTCTCCGCCTACTGCATCTTTGCCGCGCTGCTCATCGTCGATCGGCTCTCCATCTTCGGCCTGACCGTGCTCGACAACACGAATCTGGAATTTGCAAAAATCCTTTCCGCCGGTTCCGTGTTCATGCTCTGCTTCCTGACGGTTCTCGCGATTTTCGCGCTGTTCTGCCTTCCGCTGCTGTTTTCGGCGATCCGCTTTTACCGCAGCACGGCGACCGACGAGGGCTACCTGACGTTTACACTGCCGGTCAAAACCGAGCAGATCATCTTCTCGAAGCTTCTGGTCGCGCTGATCTGGGAGGCCGCGACGGCGCTGCTGGCCATCGTGCTCGGCGTCCTGTTCTTCATGTCCTTCGACGTGCGCAGCACGCTCGAGGTGCTGCAGCTGTTCCCCGAAAGCTTTTTCCGCAACATTTCCGAGTACCCCTTCTGGGGCGCCTGCTTTGCGGAATTCCTGGTTGCACTGCCGCTCTGCGCGGCCCACGGCATTCTGCAATCGTACAGCGCGATCAGCATCGGGCAGGCCTGCGGGCGGCACAAGCTGCTCGCCTCCATCGGCATCTACATCGGCATGCAGTTTGCGGTCAGCTTCCTTTCGCAGATGCTCACCGTGCCGGTGATGTTCGCGTCGTTCCGCTCGACCGACACGAGCCTGCGCATCCTGCAGGACACGTTCTTCCTGTCCATGGCGCTCAACCTCCTGCTCATCGCCGGCCTGCTTGTCGTGCAGTTCCTCTTGTGCCGGTATTTCCTCAAAAAGAAGTTGAATCTCTCCTGATAACACAGATACACACAGAAAAAGGCCAAAGCCGGGTTTTCCCCGCTTCGGCCTTTTTCTGTTTTCATTTTGTCTGGACCGTGCCGGAAGCAGGCTTCCGCATCAGAACAGGTCCAGCATGAAGCACGGCTTCGCGTAGAACACGCCGGCGAACGGCGCCGCTGCATTATGTACGACAGCGTCCGGTATCCACGCGAGGGAATGCACATCGCGCGCACCGCAGATCAGCGCTGAAAACGCGTTGATCGTCAGGGAAACATCGGGCTGCTCCTCCGTTTTTTCCACAAAATTCACCTGGCCCGGTGCAAAAGTCAGCTTCCATGTGCCGCAGTTTTCGGGCAGGATCGTATCCTCTATCGCGATGCGAACGCAGCCCGTGCCGCGGCAGTTACAGTTTTCCAACACGCGGCGCACGTTCACGACGCGCAGCATGCCGTTCCAGAACATCCGACACGTGGACTCGTTGTTGTCGCCGATGAGCACGGACAAATCGGCCTCGCGGCGCGTCATGAAGCGGATCTTGTCGTAATCCGAGGAAAAAGCCGATTTTGCGAAGAACAGCAGCGCCGAAAGCGCCTCCATATCGCAGAACAGGAAATCATTCCCGTTGCCAGCGCCAAAATTGTGGCTACAGTCGAGAATGGTGCCCTCAGGCGTTTCCTTCTTATGTGTAATCATCAGGCCGCGCGGCACACCCGCATTGTTGCGCCACACATAGATGTAGCGCTGCTCGTTCATCAGATTGGCCTTTTCCAAATCTGCGTCATACCGGTCGCGCACAACGGACATGTTGCAGTCCGCGAAGCAGGCCTTATGTATCTCCAGAAGCGGGGAAAAATCGCCGCCCGGGAAGATCTGCTCGATCGTGCCGCCAACGTCTTTCGGGCTGAGCGCAGAAAGCTGAAGCGTCCATTCGCGTGCTTCGGCCGCGGCTTCGTAACCGAACTTGCGGTAATATCGCGTACTGAACGGGAATAGATAGGAACTGTCTCTTATACACATCTGACGCTGCCGACGAATTAGACGGTGTAGA
>USBH01000236.1 GCA_900552925.1 uncultured Oscillospiraceae bacterium | reverse complement strand
AGCTGCAGTCTCGTGGGCTCTGAGATGTGTATAAGAGACAGGTATGATATACTATTGATAACTAGAGAGACGAAACAGAAGCGCCTGGGTTCAGGCTCCCAGGGGGAAAGGGACAGGCCCGGCGCGGCGGCGTCAAAAAAGCTGAGCCCGCCGCCGCAGAGCGCGGTGATCCGCTCGGCGAGCGCATCGCTCGTCAGCGGGCCGCTCGCGACCACCACGACGCCGTCCGGCGGGATCTCCGTGACCTCGCCCGTCACGACCTCGATATTCGGGTGCGCGCGCAGCCGCTCGGTCGCAAGCGCCGAAAAGCGGTCGCGGTCGACCGCAAGCGCGCCGCCCGCCGGCACGCTGCACGCGTCCGCGCAGGCGACGAGCAGCGAGCCCATGCGGCGCATTTCCTCTTTCAGCAGGCCCGCCGCGCTGTCGACCCGCGCGGCCTTCAATGAGTTCGAGCAGATCAGCTCCGCAAAGCCCGCGCTTTTATGCGCCGGGGAAAACTTCACCGGCTTCATCTCGTGCAGCCGGACGCGGTGCCCGGCGTTTGCGATCTGCCATGCGGCCTCCGAGCCGGCCAGCCCGGCGCCGATCACCGTGACTGTATCATTCCGCATTGTCGCCCTCTTGCTCGCCGTCCTCCGGCTTGAACCGATAGGTGCAGTCCGGCGTGACGCAGTACAGCGTCTTCGCCTTGTCCTTCTTCTGCAGCAGGACCTTGCCGCAGACCGGGCAGTTTTTGCCGGACGGCGCGTCCCACGAGACGAAGTCGCACTTCGGGTACTGGTCGCAGCCGTAGAACACGCGGCCGCGCTTCGACTTCTTCTCGATGATCTTTCCGCCGCACTTCGGGCAGACGGCGCCCGTGTCGTTGACGATCTTCTTGACCGTCTTGCACTCCGGGTAGCCGGAGCAGGCGATGAACTTGCCGTAGCGGCCGAACTTCACGACCATCGGCCTGCCGCAGTTCGGGCAGATAAAGTCGGTCTTATCCTCCTCGAGCTGGATCTTCACGCCGTCCATTTCCTTTTTCGCCTTTTTCAGCGTCTTGTCGAAGTCGTCGTAGAAGTCGTGCAGCGTCTCCACCCAGTCGGCCTGGCCGCTCTGCACCTCGTCGAGCTCCTTCTCGACCTCGGCTGTGAACTTCACGTTGACGATCTCCGGGAAGCGCTCCTTCATCAGCTTTGTGATGACCTCGCCGAGCTCGGTCGGCTTGAAGGACTTGCCCTCGCGCGTGACGTACTCGCGGCTCGTGATCGTCGTGATCGTCGCCGCATACGTGGACGGGCGGCCGATGCCGTTTTCCTCGAGCGTCTTGATCAGCGACGCTTCGGTGAAGCGCGCCGGCGGCTGCGTGAAGTGCTGGTTGCCCTTGAGCTCGCGCACCTTGAGCGCCATGCCGGCCTCGAGCTTCGGCAGGTCCTTGCCCTTTTCCTCCTCGACGTCGCGGCTCTCTTCGTAGAGCACCGTGTAGCCGTCGAAGCCGACGTTGTAGCCGGAGGCCTTGAAAATGTAATCGCCGGCGGAGATCACGGCCTGCGTCGTGTTGAGCACGCAGTTCGCCATCTGGCAGGCGACGAAGCGCTCCCAGATCAGCTTATACAGCTTGTACTGGTCCTTCGTCAGCGACGCTTCGACGTCCTTCGGCGTCAGCGCGACGGATGTCGGGCGGATCGCCTCGTGGCCGTCCTGCGCGTTCTTGCGCGCCTTGAAGTGACGCGGCTTCGCGGGCAGGTAATTCTTGCCCCAGCGGTCGCCGATGAACTGCACGGCCTCCTGGATCGCGTCCTCGGAAAGGCGCAGCGAGTCGGTACGCATGTAGGTGATGAGGCCGACGGCGCCCATGCCGGCGATCTCCACGCCTTCGTACAGCTCCTGCGCGGCCTTCATCGTGCGCTTGGCCTGGAAGCCCAGCTTGCGGGACGCCTCCTGCTGCAGCGTGGAGGTGATGAACGGCGGCGCGGGCTGCTTGTTTTTCTTGCCCTTCTTGACCGAATCGACGCGGAAATCCGCGGTCTCGAGCGCCGCGAGGATCGCGTCCGCCTGCTCCTTGTTCGTGATCTTGATCTCGCCGCTGCGGTCGCCGTAGAACGACGCGCCGAAAATGCTGCGCGAGCCCTCGGCCGTCAGCCGCGCGTCGATCGACCAGTATTCCTCGGGCTTGAACTTGCGGATCTCCTCCTCGCGGTCGACGATGATGCGCAGCGCAACGGACTGCACGCGCCCGGCCGACAGGCCGCGGCGGATCGTCTTGGCGAGGAACGGGCTGAGCGAGTAGCCGACGAGGCGGTCGAGGATGCGGCGCGCCTGCTGGGCGTTGACAAGGTTCAGATCGATCGTGCGCGGGTGGGCCATGCCCTCCGTGACGCCGGTCTTTGTGATCTCGTTGAACGTCACGCGGTTCATCGCGTGCTCGTCAAGCCCGAGGATGTAGGCGAGGTGCCACGAAATCGCCTCTCCCTCGCGGTCGGGGTCGGTCGCGAGATAGACGGTTTCGGACTTGGCCGCCGCCTCCTTGAGCTCGGAGACGAGCTTTTCCTTGCCCTTGATGATCGCGTACTTCGGTTTGAAATTGTCTTTGACGTCCACGCACAGCCGCGCTTTCGGCAGATCGCGCACGTGGCCCATCGAGGCGACGACCTCATAATCGCCGCCGAGGTATTTTTTGATTGTTTTCGCCTTCGCCGGCGACTCGACGATGACAAGTTTGGACATAGTACCTGAATCTCCTCTGTCTGTATTTTACGCCGTGTATGCGTTATATTTTGCCTGAATCTGAATTAGTATACCGCATTAATCGGATTTTGTAAACCTCTGACCGGGATAACTGCGGATCTTTCCGAGCAGCTCGAGCTCCGTCAGCGCCGCGAGCACGCTGCCTGCGGAAAGCCCGGTTTCCGCCTCCAGAACGGCGGCGTGCTTCGGCTCTCCGCCTGTCTCTTATACACATCTGACGCTGCCGACG
>USBH01000235.1 GCA_900552925.1 uncultured Oscillospiraceae bacterium | reverse complement strand
CGAGATCTACACCGTCTAATTCGCGGCAGCGTCAGATGTGTATAAGAGACAGCTGCGTAGTAGAATATAGGTGAAAACTAGGAAAGGCTAGGTACATAAAATGAAAATCATGGTTGAAACCTCCGCGCGCCACCTCCATGTGACGGATGCGGATCTCAAGGCGCTCTTCGGCGAAAACGCCGTGCTCTCCAACAAGAAGGATCTCTCCCAGCCCGGCCAGTTCGCGACGAACGAGAAGGTCGAGGTCATCGGCCCGAAGGGCTCGCTCGTCATGTCCATCCTCGGCCCGACGCGTCCGGAGACGCAGGTTGAGGTCGCGCTGACCGACGCCCGCAAGCTCGGCATCACCGCGCCGATCCGCGAGTCCGGCGATCTCGAGGGCACGCCCGGATGTACGCTGAAGGGACCGGCCGGCGAGGTCGTCATCGAGAAGGGCGTCATCGCGGCGAAGCGCCACATCCACTTCAATGTCGAGGAAGCGGCCGAGGCCGGCGTCGTCGACAAGCAGATCGTCTCCGTGAAGGTCGGCAAGGAAGGCGAGCGCAGCGTGATCTTCGGCGACGTCGTCGTGCGCGTCAGCCCGAAGTATGCGGCGGCCATGCACATACACACCGACGAGTCGAACGCGGCGGCGCTCAACGGCACCGTGGACGGCGAAATCATCAAATAATTTTTCCGAACAGGGAAAGGGAAAAGGCGCGCAGCTTTCACTGCACGCCTTTTTTGTATGCTTTGATCCGGGCGAAAGTCGGCCGGAAACCGGCCGCGCAGCCCCGGGCGCCGCTCAGACGCCCTTGTAGGCGCGGTAGCGGGCGAGCACGTCGCGGTCGTTGTCGTAGGTGATCAGCGCCGCCGCGTCGTCGGGCGCGGCCCAGCGCATGTCGGTGACCTCTTCGGCCTGCATTTTTGCGTCGCCGCCCGTGAGCTCGGCCGCGAAATAGATGACGTCCTTCATCACGCCGGGCTTCGGCGAGTACGTGACGACCGTGCGGAAATTCGTGTCGAGCGTGACGGAGAGGCCGGTTTCCTCGCGGATCTCGCGCAGCGCCGTCTCCGCCTCCGTCTCATTGCCCTCCACATGGCCCTTCGGGAAGGCCCAGTGTCCGCCGTTCGCATGGCGGATCAGGAGAATCTCACAGCCTGCATCCGTCTGCCGCGCGATGACCGCGCCGCAGGAAATTTCTTTTTTCAAGGGAATAGCCTCCTTTTCTGCAATCGGGAAAGGGCCGCCGGACCGGCAGCCCTTTCCTCCGTTTATCGCACGGAAAATTTATAGATTGTTTTGGATTCGAACGCTTCGCCGGGCTCCAGATAGCGGAACGGGAAGTTTTCGTGGTGGACGGAATCCGGATAGAACTGCGTTTCCAGGCAGAAAGCGCCGTGCGGGATCATCGGGCTGCCGTCCTTGTTTTTGGTTGTGCCGTTCGTGCGGTTCGCCGTGAAGAGCTGCACGCCGGGCATGTCGGAATACACGGTCATCACGCGGCCCGTCTCCGGCTCATACGCCTCGGCGATCTCGCGCAGCCCCGTGCCGTCCGCACAGAAGTTGTGGTCGAAGCCGCCGCAGAGCTGGATCAGGTGGTCGTCCGCGTCGATGTCCCGGCCGATGGCCTTGGGCGCGGTGAAGTCGAGCGGCGTGCCCGCGACGGGCAGCAGCGTGCCGGTCGGGATCAGGTCGTCGGTCACGGCCGTGACGTGCGCGGCGTTGATTTTCAGCACGGTCGAGAGCACGTCCTTCGAGCCGTCCGCCTTCAGGTTGAAGAAACTGTGGTTCGTCGGGTTGAAGACCGTCTTCTTGTCCGTCGCACCGCGGTAGGCGATTTCCACCGCGTTGTCCGCCGTCAGCGTGTACTGCACCTCGACGCGCAGCGTGCCGGGGTAGTTTTCGTCGCCGTCGGGGCTCACGTGCGCGAAGGTGATGGAGGGCGCGTCGCCGTCCTGCGTTTCCTTCACGTCGAAGAGCACCTGATGGTAGCCGCCGCGGCCGCCGTGCAGCGTGTTTTCGCCGTCGTTTTTGTCGAGCGCGTAGGTGATGCCGTCGATCGTCAGCGAAGCGCCGCCGATGCGATTCGCGTAGCGGCCGACGAAGGTGCCCTGAAAGTTCGGGCCGAGGTATTCCTCAAGCGTCGCATGGCCGAGCACGACGTCGCTGAAGCGGCCGTCCCGGTCCGGCGTGAGCAGGCGCAGGATGCGGCAGCCGTAGGGCGTGACGGTCAGGGCCGTGCCCGCCGCGTTTTTCAGCGTGTAGGCGGAGACCTCCGCGCCGTTCGGCAGCGTTCCGAATACGGAGCAGGTGAGGGACATTTCGGATTATTCCTCCTCCTGCTTGCCGAGCAGCGCCGCGCCGATGATGCCCGCGTCGTTGCCGAGCTGTGCGCGGACGATCTTCGTCTTCTTCGTGGAATTCATTGCATACTGCTGGTCATCGATGTACTTTCTGACCGGAGCGAGGAGCGTTTCGCCCTCATTGCAGATGCCGCCGCCGATGCAGAGGATGTCCGGCTGGAAGATGTTGACCATGTCGATCAGGCCGACGGAGAGGTACTTGATGTACTCGTCCACGATCGCCTTGCCGACCGGGTCGCCTGCGCGCATCGCGTCAAAAGCGGTTCTGCCGTTGACCTTGTCGATGTCGCCGCCGACAATCGTCCAGACCGCGGAATCCTTCGGCGCGTTCTCCATGTGCGCCTTCGTGGTCTTGATCAGGCCGGTTGCAGAGCCGTAAGCTTCCCAGCAGCCCAGTCTGCCGCATGTGCAGGGACGGCCGTCTACGACGATGACCGTGTGGCCGAGTTCACCGCCGGCGAAGTTGCTGCCGGAGTAGATCTTGTGGTTGATGATGATGCCGCCGCCGATGCCGGTGCCGAGCGTGATGGCGATTGCATTGTCTGCGCCCGCAAGCGCGCCCGCCTGATATTCGCCGTATGCCGCCGCGTTGGCGTCGTTTTCCAGAATGACCAGCTTGCTGTCCGTGCGCTCCTCGATCTGTCTCTTATACACATCTGACGCTGCC
>USBH01000234.1 GCA_900552925.1 uncultured Oscillospiraceae bacterium | reverse complement strand
TACACCGTCTAATTCGTCGGCAGCGTCAGATGTGTATAAGAGACAGTCTCCATACAGCTCGGCTGGGTGCCGGCATGGACGGCGACGAATCCCAATTATGTCCTGCCGGTGATTTCGCTCGCCATGTACCCGATGGCGTACATCACGCGATTGACGAAAACGAGTATGCTCGACGCGCTGAACCAGGACTACATCCGCACGGCGCGCGCCAAGGGCGTACCGAGCTATAAGGTGATCTTCAAGCATGCGCTGCGCAACGCGCTGATCCCGGTCATTACATACGTCGGCCCGATGATCGCGTTCATCATCACGGGCTCCATGGTTGTGGAGACGATCTTCTCCACGGGCGGTCTCGGTCAGGAATTCGTTTCGGCCATTACGAACCGCGACTACACGATGATCATGGGAACGACGATTTTCCTTGCGGTCCTGATGGTGACCGCGAACCTGATCACCGATATCATCTATAAGATTATCGATCCGAGAATTTCTTTTGATTGAGGAGGCCCGAACGGAGTATGACAGACAAAATGCCAAAAAAGAATCTGTTCAGCAGCCAGATCAATCTGAGCAAATTCAAACTCGCAGACGAGGATGAAAAGCGCCAGAAGGAGGTCATGAGCGAATCGACCACGTTCTTCAAGGACGGTATGAAGAAGCTCATGCGCAACCCGCTCGCAGTCGGCTCCATCATCGTGCTTCTCGTCCTGATCGTCACCATTATCGTAGCGCCGATGATCGTGCCCTACGGCTATGAAGAAATCAACAACGTGGACGGGCGGCGCGACCGCACCGCCGCAAACCTCGGCCCGTTCCAGTATTCGCAGACGGAGCTGGAGTGGATGGAGGAGACGGGCGAGTCCCGCTTCCCGCACATTTTCGGCACGGACAGCCTCGGGCGCGACTACTTCATGCGCGTCATCTACGGCACGCGCGTCTCGCTGGCCGTCGGCTTCTTTGCCAGCATTCTCGTCATGATCATCGGCGTGCTGTACGGCTCGATTGCAGGCTATGCGGGCGGCAAGGTGGATATGATCATGATGCGTATCTGCGACATCATCTATTCGCTGCCCGACCTGCTGATGGTCATCCTGCTCTCCGTCGTGCTGGATGAAACGCTCGGCAATGCGATCGAGGGCACGATCTTCGCAAGCCTCGGCAGCAACATGCTCGCGCTGTTCATCGTCTTCGCGCTGCTGTACTGGGTCGGCATGGCCCGCCTGGTCCGTGGCCAGATTCTGACCATCAAGGAAAACGAGTATGTGCTGGCGGCGCGTACCATCGGCACGAAGCCCACGCGTATCCTCAGAAAGCACATCCTGCCGAACTGCCTTTCCGTCATCATCATCTCGGTGGCGCTGCAGGTTCCCTCCGCGATCTTCACGGAGAGCTATCTGAGCTTCCTCGGCCTCGGCGTATCGGCGCCGATGCCGTCTCTCGGCAGCCTCGCGAACAGTGCGCGCGGCGCGCTGACGAGCTACCCGCATCAGCTGGTGTTCCCGGCGGTTATGATCTGCCTGATCGTTCTGGCGTTCAACCTGCTTGGCGACGGCCTGCGCGATGCGTTTGACCCGAAACTGAGGAGGTAAGCCCCATGAGTGAACATCTCTTATCCGTAAAGGATCTGCACACCTCCTTTACCACGGACAACGGCGAGGTGCATGCCGTCAACGGCGTTTCCTTCAATCTGGACGCCGGCAAGGTGCTCGGCATCGTCGGCGAGTCCGGCTCCGGCAAATCGGTCACCGCGTACTCGATCATGCAGATCCTCGCGGAGAACGGCCGCATCACCGGCGGCAGCGTGGAGTATAAAGGCGAAGACATTACAAAGTGGAACAAGAAGCAGATGGCCGCCTTTCGCGGCAAGTGCTGCTCGATTATTTTCCAGGATCCGATGACCTCGCTGAACCCGGTGTTTTCCATCGGCAACCAGCTCGAGGAAGCGATCCGCATGCACACCGACAAAAACCACAAGCAGGCGCGCGAGCGCGCGGTGGAGCTGCTGACGCTGGTCGGCGTCAATGAGCCGACAAAGCGCATCAAGCAGTACCCGTTTGAGCTTTCCGGCGGCATGCGCCAGCGTGTCATGATCGCGATGGCGCTGGCCTGCGAGCCGGATATCCTGATCGCCGACGAGCCGACGACCGCGCTCGACGTGACGATTCAGGCGCAGATCCTCGAGCTGATGCAGGACCTGCAGAAGAAGCTCGGCATGGCGATCATCATGGTTACGCACGACCTCGGCGTCATCGCCACGATGTGCGACGAGATCATCGTCATGTACGGCGGCCGCGTGTGTGAGCGCGGCACGGCGGACGCGATCTTTTACGAGCCCGCCCACGAGTACACGAAGGGTCTGCTCCGCTCGATCCCGAATATCAACAATTCGAAGGAACGCCTCGTTCCGATCGCGGGCAACCCGATCAACCTTTTGAACATGCCGAGCGGCTGCGCGTTCTGCGCCCGCTGCGATAAGGCCATGAAGGTCTGTCTCGACAGCATCCCCGAGGAGCGCTGGGTCGGCAAGGACCATCTGGCTTCCTGCTGGCTCAACGACCTGGCCCTGAAGGAGAAGGCGGAGAAAATGCTTTCCGCCGGCGCCCCGAAGGAAGAGGTGCAGCGCGAGACCGGCTGGACCAAGGATGCAGGCGGCGAGTGGGTTTACACCTGCGGCACCGCACAGGAATGAGGAGGGACTACCGATGAGCAATGAATATCTGGTCGAGGTAGAGCACCTCAAACAGTATTTCCCGGTTCGCACCGGGTTTGCAAAAACCACGCCGCTGAAGGCGGTCGACGACGTTTCCTTCGCGATCAAGCCCGGCGAAACGCTCGGCCTTGTGGGCGAATCCGGCTGCGGCAAAACGACGGTCGGCCGCACGCTTCTGCAGCTGTACAAGCCGACGGGCGGCCGCATCAAATATGAAGGGGAGACGATCTTCGACGGCGGCGACATCCCGCAGCTCGACGCAGACGGCAAGCCTGTGCTCGGGTCGGACCTGTCTCTTATACACATCTGAC
>USBH01000233.1 GCA_900552925.1 uncultured Oscillospiraceae bacterium | reverse complement strand
GCATACGAGATTAGCTGCAGTCTCGTGGGGCTCGGAGATGTGTATAAGAGACAGCCGCTGACGTAGCCGCCCTCGACGAGCGCGCGCAGCTTGCGCTTGCTCATGACCGTGTTGTTGATGCCGAGGCGGGCGAACTCGATCTGGCGCGGCTTCGAGGGCAGCGTCACGTTCTCGATGACCCAGTCGTACAGCGGACGGTGGTCCTCAAACTCGAGCGAGCAGAGCGAATGCGTGATGTGCTCGAGCGCATCCTCGATCGGGTGCGCGAAATCGTACATCGGATAGATGCACCACTTGTCGCCCGTGCGGTGGTGCGGCAGGTGGTTGATGCGGTAGATGACCGGGTCGCGCATGTTGAAGTTGCCCGAAGCCAGGTCGATCTTCGCGCGCAGCGTCATGCGGCCGTCCTCAAACTCGCCCGCGCGCATGCGGCGGAACAGGTCGAGGCTTTCCTCCTTCGGGCGGTCGCGGTACGGGCTCTGCGCCGGCGTGTTCAGGTCGCCGCGCATCTCGCGCATCTGCTCGGGCGTCAGCTCGCAGACGTAGGCGAGGCCCTTTTCGATCAGCTCCTCCGCGGCCTCGTACATCTTCTCAAAGTAATCGGAAGCGTAGTAGAAGCGGTCGTCCCAGTCGTAGCCGAGCCAGTGGATGTCCTCCTTGATCGCGTCGACGTACTCGACGTCCTCCTTCGTGGGGTTCGTGTCGTCCATGCGCAGGTTGCAGATGCCGTTGAAGCGCTCTGCCGTGCCGAAGTCGACGTAGATCGCCTTGGCGTGGCCGATGTGCAGGTAGCCGTTCGGCTCGGGCGGAAAACGCGTGTGGACCGTCATGCCGGCGCAGCGGCCGCCCTCGGCAAGATCCTCGATGATGAAATCATCGATAAAGCTGGTGCTGGACACCGCAGGTTCTTTTTTGATTTCTTCACTCATATTTGTAACCGTACCTTTCAAGCATTATCGGGCTGCGTTCAGTTTTTCGAGGCCCGCCGCGAGACGGCGCAGCGCCTCCTCCCGGCCGAGCACCGCGAGGATCTCCATCGCGCCGCCGGGCGTAACGGTCTGGCCCGCCGCCGCAATGCGCACCGGCCAGAGCAGCGTGCCGTTCTTGACCCCGAGCTGCTGCGCGAGGCCGATCAGCGCGTCGTGGATCGCGTCGATCTGCCAGTCGCCGAGCTGCCCGAGCGTCTCCATCGCCGCCTTCAGCATTTCCGGAGAATTTTCGAGGTTCGTCTTGCTCTTCTTGTTCACGAAGAGGTCGGCCGCATAGTCGGGCAGTTCCTTAAAGAACGCGAGCAGCGCCGGGATCTCGTTGAACTTCGAGATGCGCGGCTGCAGAATCGCGTCGAGCACGGCCCACGGCTTTTCCGCATCGCCGAACACCGCGCGGTAATACGGCATCGCGTTTTCGCGGAACGTCTCCGCGTCCATGCTGCGGATGTATTCGCCGTTGAACCACAGCAGCTTGTCGTAGTCGAAAACGGCCGGAGACTTGCTGATGCCGTCGATCGAGAATGCCTTTTCGAGCTCCTCGAGCGTGAAGATCTCCTGGTTGTCCTTCGGGCACCAGCCGAGCAGCGCGATGTAGTTCGTGATGACCGGGGCGAGGTAGCCCTCGTCGAGCAGGCCCTGGAAGCTCGTCGAGCCGTGGCGCTTCGAGAGCTTCGAGACGGAGCCGTCCTCGTTCTTGCCCATGATCAGCGGCAGATGCACGTAGGTCGGCTTCTCCCAGCCGAACGCCTCGTAAAGCAGGTTGTACTTCGGCGTCGAGGTCAGGTACTCGCAGCCGCGCACGACGTGCGTGATGTGCATCAGGTGGTCGTCGATGACGTTTGCGAAATTGTACGTCGGGTAGCCGTCCGACTTCAGCAGGATCTGGTCCTCGATCTCCTTGTTCTCGATCGTGATCGTGCCGTACACCGCGTCCTCAAACGAGGTCGCGCCGTCGAGCGGCATTTTCTGGCGGATGACGTACGGCGTGCCGGCGTCGAGCAGCCGCTGTACCTCCTCGGCGGGCAGGTCGCGGCAGTGGCGGTCGTAGCCGCCGAAGGAGTCCGCCGCGTGGATCGACTCCAGCCGCTCCTTCGTGCAGAAGCAGTAGTACGCCTTGCCCTCCCGGACGAGCTGCTCCGCGTAAGGCTTGTAAAGATCCTTGCGCTCGCTCTGGATATACGGGCCGTATGCGCCGCCGACGTCGGGGCCTTCGTCGTGCTTGAGGCCGACCTGCTGCAGCGTGCGGTAGATCACGTCGGTCGCGCCCTCCACATAGCGCTCCTGATCCGTGTCCTCAATGCGCAGCACAAAGGTGCCGCCCTGCGATTTTGCGACGAGATACTCGTACAGCGCCGTCCGGAGATTGCCGACGTGCATGAAGCCGGTCGGGCTCGGCGCAAAGCGTGTGCGTACCATAAAAATCACCAATCCTGTCAGAATACCAAATGTTAGAGTTTATTATATCTCCGCGGGGCGGAATTTGCAATAAAAAAAATGGGGAAAAGCGCGTTTCCTGCGCCTTTCCCCCGCGTTTATGCCTGCTGGTTCTTTAAATAGAGCACATATTCCTCAAGGCACATGCCGAGTTCGTTCATCGCGGCGGCGTTGTCGCGCCCCACATACCGGAAGTGCCAGCACTCGTAGTCGATGCCGGTGATCTCCTCCTTGTCCGCCGGGTACCGTTCCACAAAGCCGTATTTTTCTGCGTTTTCCATCAGCCACGCATAGGCGTCCGTGTTCTCAAAATCGCGCGCCACGTTGTTGAAGTCGACGGCGAGACCCGTGTGGTGCTCGCTGTGCCCCGGCTTCTGGATCGTCAGCAGCGCGTTTTCCTCCGCCTCCTCGCGCGTCATGCCGTAATCGTTCATGCGGTTCTGGATGGCGTTCTCGAGGATCCGCTCCTGCTCCTCCACGCTCCGGTACGCCGAGGCCACCCAGAGGCTGACGCCGGCGTCCGACGCGTCGCGGAGCAGATCGCGCAGCGCCGTGTACATTCTGTCTCTTATACACATCTCCGAGCCCACGAGACTGCAG
>USBH01000232.1 GCA_900552925.1 uncultured Oscillospiraceae bacterium | reverse complement strand
GAGATTAGCTGCAGTCTCGTGGGCTCGGAGATGTGTATAAGAGACAGGTACAACGATTCGAGCGTGCAGCTCGAGCTGTATGAGTTCCCGACCGAGAATATCCCGGAGGCCGCGCAGACGGTCATCGATTCCGTGCGCGAGAGGGGCAGCTTTGAGATTCTGGACAACACCGTGCCGGCGCAGCTTTCGGAGAGCGGCCGGTTCATGATCATTTATACCGACGCCAAGGCGGAAAGCGGCGACGAGGTGAGCGTGGCGCATCGCGACCATGTGACGGCCTGCTTCACGGCGTTTGCAGAGGCCGCCGGCAAGTAAGGAACAAAGAGACGGGAGGGCTGCGGCTCTCCCGTCCTTGATACTTTTCAGGTCTATTTTCAGGTTTGGGGGAAACGAAGCAATGGACAAAAAGGACATGCCCCGCCGGCGCGAGGCAATGGAGCTGCGCGTCCAACGCACGATGGCGGCGCTCGAAAAAAACAACATGAGCGCCTATTTTGCGCAGACGAGCGAGGAAGCGGTGCGCCTTGTGGAGGGCCTGCTCTGCGCGGGGGATACGATCTCCTGCGGCGGCAGCGTCACGCTGGACGCATCCGGCGTCAAGGCGCTGATGCGCAGCGGCCGGTACAACTTTCTCGACCGCGAAGCGGTGGAGACCGACGCGGAACGGCAGGCGATCTACCGGCAGACCTTCTCGGCCGACGCGTTCCTGACGAGCTCCAACGCGATCACGGAGCGCGGCGAGCTGTTCAACATCGACGGCGGCGGAAACCGCGTGGCCGCGATGCTGTTCGGCCCGAAGAAGGTGATCGTCGTCGCGGGCTGGAACAAGATCGTGCGCGATTTGAACGCGGCGAAGCTGTACGTCAAAGCGGTCACGGTGCCCGCGAACGCGCTGCGCCTGCACATCGACACGCCCTGCACGCACGCGGCCTGCCCGGGCACGGACGGCGACCTGTGCGGCGGCTGCAGCTCGGAAAACCGCCTTTGTGCGCAATACACGGTCATGGCGCGCCAGCGTGTCCGCGGCCGCGTGCATGTGATTCTTGTCGGAGAGGAGCTTGGGTACTGACGCCATGAATATGAAGAGAAAAATCCAGTTTATGCTGCTCAGGCTGCAGATGCGCCGGCGGCACCGCAGACGCTCGCGCGGCTATGAAATCGATATGTGCAACGGGCCGCTGTTCGGCAAGATCCTGATCTTTGCGGTCCCGCTGATGCTTTCGGGCATGCTGCAGCTCTTTTTCAACGCGGCCGACATCATCGTCGTCGGCCAGTTCGTCGGCCATACGGCGCTCGCGGCGGTGGGCTCCACCGGCTCGCTGATCAACCTGCTTGTCAATGTTTTCGTCGGCCTTTCGGTCGGCACGAACGTGCTGGTCGCGCGGTACTACGGCGCGCGCGACGCGAAGCACCTGCATGAAACCGTACATACCTCGGTGCTCACGAGCGTTCTGAGCGGCACGGCCCTGATCGTGATCGGCCTCATCCTCGCCGAGCCGCTTTTGACGCTGATGGGGACGCCGGACGACGTGCTCGACCAGGCGGCGCTGTACATGCGCATCTATTTCGTCGGCATGCCGGCGTCGATGCTCTACAATTTCGGCGCGGCGATCCTGCGCGCCGTCGGCGACACGAAGCGCCCGCTGTACTTCCTGTTCATTTCCGGCATCGTCAACGTCATTCTGAATCTCGTCCTCGTGCTGGTCTTCCACCTCGGCGTGGCCGGCGTTGCGATCGCGACGGTCACCTCGCAGGTGATCTCCGCGGTGCTCGTCGCGCTCTGCCTCATCAAGACCGACGCGCCGTACCGGCTGGAGCTGAAGAAGCTGCGCATCCACAAGAGCAAGCTGCTCGAAATCATCAAGATCGGTCTGCCCGCAGGCATGCAGGGCGCCGTGTTCTCGATCTCCAACGTCCTGATCCAGTCGTCGATCAACTCGTTCGGCTCCACGGTCATGGCGGGCAGCACCGCGGCCTCGAACATCGAGAACTTCGTCTATACGGCGATGAACGCGCTGTACCAGACGGCCCTGTCCTTTACGGGTCAGAACGTCGGCGGCGGCAAATACAAGCGTATCGGCAAAATCATGCGCATCTGCGTGCTGGATGTCACGGCCATCGGCATCCTGCTCGGCGGCGGCGCGTACCTCTGCGGCTCCACGCTCCTTTCTATATATACGTCGGACCCGCAGGTCATCCAGTACGGCCTTGAGCGCATGATGTTCGTCTGCCTGCCGTACTTCCTCTGCGGCATCATGGATACGCTCGTCGGCTCGCTGCGCGGCATGGGGTATTCGATCATGCCGATGATCGTCTCGCTTACGGGCGCGTGCGCGCTGCGCATCGTCTGGATCATGACGATTTTCCAGATGAACCCGACGCTGTCCACGCTGTTCCTCTCGTACCCGGTCTCGTGGTTCGTCACGGCGCTGGCGCATTTCATCTGCTATCTGATCGTGCACCACAGGTTTATGAAGAAGCATGCGGCCGAAATGGCCGGGGAGCAGGCCTGACCGGAAGCGGCGGCCCGGCATCCATTGCAATACTATATATAAGACAGGGAAGCGCCCGGTCGGATTTTCTCCGGCCGGGCGCTTCTTTCAAAACGGCGCGCGCAGCAGCATCACGAGCATGACGGCGTTGACGAGCGCGACAATCAGAACGCGCCAGAGGTATAAGAGGGAGCGGCACAGGCGCTCGCGGGAAACACAGCGCATCGTATGGATCTCCTTTTTCAAGCGGATTTCAAAAAAAGTTCTGGATTTTTTCAAAAAAAGATTTTAAAATATTGTCTGCGGGACAAGTATATGCGCATACAAACCAAATCATGACGGTACAGGGATATGCTGTATATTGTGTTTATAGGTGATTTAAAACGTATATATGGTGTATGAAAGGAAACTCGAAAAAAATCGAAAAAAACTTTCAAAAAAGTGTTGACAAATGGGTTCCCGCGTGGTATTATAGTCAAGCGCTCGAGAGAGACGGCAAAAAACGAAAGGCCGGAAGGCCTGAGTGAGAAA
>USBH01000231.1 GCA_900552925.1 uncultured Oscillospiraceae bacterium | reverse complement strand
AGATTAGCTGCAGTCTCGTGGGCTCGGAGATGTGTATAAGAGACAGCTGCTGCACTGTGCGCGGAAGGCCCGCTTTTCCGGTCCAATTTCCCCTGGTCCGCCCCGAATTTGACAGAACAAACCAAAGATGGAGGGTTTTATTGAAATGGATGGAAACACCGATCTGCTCTACGCGTCCGGCCCGCATGCGGCCGTGAAGAATTACCTGCAAATTCCCGTCGCGAGCTGCGACCTCTTCGAGGACGACGCGCTCCTCATTAACCGCCTGTTCTTTCTGCGCGCCCGGATTGCCGACGGCAAGCTGATCCTTTCGGTTTCGTATGAGGAGAACACCTTTCAGAAGGACGGCGACGCAGACCTGTACGTCCTGCGCACCACCTGCGGCACCACCGCGCCGGACTCCTTCTCGGTCAGCCTGACGTAAGCCGCCGAATTCTCCCGGTTTTCCGGCTTTTACGGGATAAAAAAGCAGAGCGCTGTGCGAATGTTTTCCACAGCGCTCTGCTTTTCTATTTTTCTATTTTCTTTCGTTTCGACTGTTGTCAGTCCTCGGCCGCTTCGAGCCGGCTGTCGCCGCCAAGGAACGCGTCGAGCAGCTGGCCGTCCGGGCTGAGCCAGAATTTGATGCCGTGCCCAGCGTCCAGCGCGCAGCGGAACCGTCTGCCGGTCTCGAGGTCGAGCAGGCGGACCGTATCCGCCTCGCCCTCGTTGACCAGCGTGTAGACGATCGACTTCTCGAAGCGCTGCACGCGCACCAGAACCGCGCGGTTCGGCTGCTCGTCCAGCACGCGGAACGTCCTGCCGCCCAGCCCGGCGCGGCGGAGCACGTCGCGGTACAGCGCGGCCGCCACGCGCTTGTCGTCGCTGAGCTCCAGCGGCAGCGGGTGGAAGCACAGCAGGCCCTCGCCGATCTCGTACGTGTACAGGCGGCTTTCCTCCCCGTCCTTCACGCATTTGTCGAGCGCGTGCATCGCGTCGCAGCCGCCCATGATGCGGTAGAAGCCGACCTCGCCGCGGTCCGTCCGCTCCACGTTGCGCAGCCCCTGCACGTGCAGCGCCGGATCGACGGCCGTCATGCGGGCGCGCGGCAGGTAGTACTCGTCCTGCTCCACGGAGCCGGTGACCAGAACCGTATTGCCGGACTGCGCGAGGCGCAGCAGCCGCGTCCAGGTCTCCTCCTGCAGGCAGCTGGCCGAGGGCACGATATACAGCTTTCCGCGCGCCGCCGCATAATGTCCGAGCGTGTGCTCGAGCGCGACGACAAAGTGCTCCTTCAGCGTGTAGCCGAGGATCTCGATCGCCGTGCGGACGCTTTCCTCCGCGAACGCCTGGTCGCAGGAGAAGTGGCGCGCCGTCGGATGCACGACGACGATGGGGCTGTCCACAGTGTCGCGGCCGCCCATGTACGGCGCCATGCGCTGCTCCGCCGCCGCAAGCCTGCGGCAGCCGTCCATGCCGGGCGTTTCGGTGCCGTCGGCGCGGCAGATGCCGAGCGTGTTCTCGCTGACCTCCGGCAGATAGGGGTCGTTTTTCCACTGCCACTGCACCCAGTTGCCGAACGCGTAGAGCAGCTTGCGCTCGAGCACGGCGCCGATCTGCTCCGGGCGCAGGCGCTTGAAGCCGCGGTGGTCCTCCATCTGGTACACGCCGAGCTCCTGCCCGCAGCAGATGCTGTCCGGCACCTTGTTCAGCATGAACTCCGTAAAGACGATGCCGTTTTTCTGCCACTGGTGCCAGTTCACGGTATCGACGTTGCCGGCAAAGTACTCGTCCTGCTCGCAGGGGATGCGGATGCTCTCGTCGCGGCCCATCAGCACGACCATGTCCGGCGCCCAGGTCCGGCCCAGCTCGCGGATGCTGCGGCACCAGCTGCTGTAGCTTTCGCGGGCAAAGCGGAAGAAGTCGGCCGTCACCGCGTGGAACTCGTACACCGTCGTGCGGTTGTAGGTGCGGAAAAAGGCCTCGTCTCCGGGCAGCGGGATCTCCTCAAAATCCGCATACCGCACCGCGCACTGCCCCCAGCGGGCGCGCAGCGCGGCGATGTCGCCGCCGTAGCGGCTGCGCAGCCAGGCGCGCCAGTTTTTCAGCTCCGCCGGGTCGTAGGACGGGCGGCCGGTCGACCACGGGCGGCGCAGCGAATACGACGGCTCGTTGATGATGTCCATCTGCACGTTCGTATACGCGGCGAACGCCTTGAAAAAGTGCGTGAGCATGCTGAAGCACTTGCAGCGGGTTTCCGGATCGTGCAGCGCGCTCTTTTCGGTATCCCAGTTGTTCATCTCGACGTTGCCGAGCACGAACTGCACCGTGAGCCCATGCTGCAGCGCCGTGTAGAAAAACGCCTGCAAAGCGCGGATGCCGCGTTCCGCGATCTCGCCCTCCGCGCCGTAAAACGCGAGCGCATTGCGCCACATGCCCGTGCGGATCAGGTTGAAGCCGTCCTCGTGCAGCCGGCGCATATCCCGGTCGCACAGCCAGGGGTTCATGTGCATGAAGCAGCTGCGGTAGGCGTCGGACACGAAATAGGTCGTGCCGTGCACCGGCGTCGTCTCGCCGCCCTGCACGTGGAACTCCGTGGAGACGGTTGCGTCGACCTGCATGCGCGGGAAAGCGTCGTTTGCGCGCGCGATCGACGCTTCCGAGAGCACGTAGAAGCCCGTCGTCACCGTCTCGCCGTTTACGGTGCAGTCGACGCGGTAAGCGCCCTCCGGGCAGGCCGGGAGCATGATCTCCACGGTCTCGCCGCAGGCGGCCGAAACCGTCTTTTCCACGACGGGCGTCCACGCCTCCGCCTGATAGGACGGCGCGGACGCAACCCGCAGATGGATCTCGGCGGACGGCGCCGCCGCACGGCCCGTGCGCCGCACCGAGACGTAAACCGACGGCGTCTCGCCCGGCAGATACCGCGCATAGGCGGCCTCGGCATAGATAAGGCCGGCGTTTTCGGCCTCCTCGCGGATCAGCGCCCAGAACGCCCTGTCTCTTATACACATCTGACGCTGCCGACGAATTAGACGGTGTAGAT
>USBH01000230.1 GCA_900552925.1 uncultured Oscillospiraceae bacterium | reverse complement strand
ACGAGATTAGCTGCAGTCTCGTGGGCTCGGAGATGTGTATAAGAGACAGGGGCCACTACGTGGGCTGCGCCGTCTCCATGCAGGGGCAGGAGTACAACTACCTCGCCTATCTCGAGGCGCCGGAGTACATCTGCATCGATCAGGACGACATCGAGCATCCGCAAATCGTGGGCACCGGCCTGGAGGATTATTTCAACGGGGGCTGGTATTTCCGGGACGGCGAATTCTGCGGCCCATACCACGGCGTCCCGCTGAAGGACACGCTGCGCTCGATGATCTCCATGTACCGCTTCCACGACCAGGATGCCATCACCTTCCAGCGGAGCCTGCGGGTGTGCTTCCGAAACCCGTGGGAGGCCGATCGGCTCAAGCCCTTCCGCTATTCCTCCACCGCCTACTACTATCTGGATAAGGCGTCCCGGCCGCCGCAGCAACTGCCCGGCAAGGAAGCGCTTCTGGCGCTGTACCGCACGCGCGACACGGACCACCAGTCGATTCCCTGAAGCCCAGCCGCGCAAAAGCATAAAGCCGGGTGCCTCCGCCCGTTTTGGTCGGCACATTCCGGCTGATCGGCCGCAAGCCATGCAAAAGAGGCTGCCGCGTTGATGAAACGCAGCAGCCTCTTTTTTTGCTTTCCGCGGGCCGGGAGATCTCCCCCGCCTGCATTTATTCGTCTTTCGTCCCGTTTTCCGCGAGCTCCAGCTCCGCACAAACCGGGTAGTGATCCGACAGGTAGACGCCGTCGCGGCAGTCCTCCCACTTGCACACCGACGTGCACGTCCATTCCCTGCTCACGCAGATGTAATCGAGCTTTTCTGCCGCATCGCCGTAATTGTGGAAGGTCGTTCCGACATGGGCGGTGACGTCCGTCAGGTCCAGACCGCTGCGCGCGATCAGCTCCGCCACGGCGCTGCCGGGGAATGTGTTCAGGTCGCCGGTCAGGATCGCCGGGTAGGGGCATTTCTCGATGGCGTCAAGAATTTTCCGGATGCCCTTCCGCCGCGCGCTTTCCGACACGTGATCCAGATGGGTGTTGAACAGCGCGATGCATTTTCCCGTTTCGCGCGACTGCAGCGTGACGACGCTGCACACCCGTGCGAACTCGCTCTGCTCCGCATAGCGGCTGCCCGGGATATCCTCCGTGGGCGACAGCCAGAAGGTGCGGTAGCTCAGCAGATGAAAGCGGTCCCTGCGGAACGCGATCGTCACGGCCTCATCGTCGAATTCGGCCCCACGGCCGCAGCTCAGCATGCAGTAGCCGGTCAATACCTCCTCCAGCCACTGCGCCATATGCGGCAGCACCTCCTGAAAGCCGATCAAATCGGCTTTCTCCGCCAGGATCTTTTCCCGGATCAACGGCTTGCGGTTTTCAAACGCCTGAATGGTCCCGCCGTCACAATCCCGGCGGATATTAAAGGTCACGACTTTCATCAACTGTTCCTCCTTCATTTAAGCCACGGTGACTTCCAACAGGTTTTCACACAGCTTTTCGGCGGGCACGCCCCGCTGCAGCGCCGCCTCCCGGGTGGTCACGCCGGAGAGAAGGATCCGGTAATCCAGCCCGTTGCGCACCGCAAAGGCAAAGTCCGTCTCCAGCCCGTCTCCGAGCACAAGGCAGTCCTCTTTTCTGCAGGAAAGCTTCTGCAGCGCGGCCTCCAGCATGAAGGCGTAGGGCTTGCCGATCACCAGCGGGGTCTGTCCCGAAGCTATCTTCAGATATTCTACCACAGCGCCCGTATGCGGCACAAGACGGTTTCCGGATGGAATGACGGCGTCGCCGTTCGTCGCAAGGAAGGTTTTTCCCTGCCGCAGGTAGTGCGTCGCCCAGCACAGCTCGTCGTAATCCAGCCGTGTGGAATACCCGACGGCTACGGCTGCGGGGTCCTCTTCCCCCTGACGCCAGAGCTTCAGCCCCTAGTCGGCGAGCAGCGCTGCGAAGCTGTCCGAGCCCACCGCGAGCACGCTTTCCCCGGGGAACTGCGCGCCCAGATACTGCGCGCAGACGCTTCCGGACGTGAGGATCCGCTCCGCCGGCACGCAGATGTCCATGCGGCGCAGCTTTTCGGAAAGCTCCTGCGGCGAATGCAGCGGGCAGTTCGTCAGCAGGACAAACGGCACGCCGGCTTTCTGAACCGATTCCATAAAGCCTTTGGCCTGCGGAATCGGGCTTTCTCCCCGGTACAGGGTTCCATCCAAATCAATCAGAAGACATTTCATTATCCTTTGACCGCTCCGATCATACGCGAGTTCGATGCGTGGGTCGTTCGTCTGTATCGTCTCCATAAGCCTCTTCCCACTAAAATATGTTTGCCTCATTATACCACGGGGCGCGCGCCTTTTCCAGCTGTTTTTCCCGGCGGGCGCGCCGCAGAAAACGCACAAGGCCCCCGGCGCTGTTTCCGCGCCGAGGGCCTTTCTTTTTATTGATTTGCGGTTTTGTCCTTACTCACTTGCCGAAATACGCGCGGATCTCCTGCATGCGCGCCGACTGGTGCGCATGGAACGGGCAGCGTGCATCGCAGTGCCCGCAGCCGACGCAGTCGCCCGCGTGCTTTTCCAAACTGTCGTAGTGGCTCTTTGCCAGCGCATCTCCGGCAACCGACAGATCGTAATACTTGTTGATCAGGCCCACATCCAGCCCAACCGGACACGGCTGGCAGTGGTTGCAGTACACGCACGCGCCTTCGGCCTCGCGCGGCGTGAACGTCCCCAGAACGGAGTAGTCCCGCTCCTCCGGCGTGGCCTTTGTAAAGCCGAGGATGCGCTGCAGATCTTCCCGGTTCCGCACGCCGGGCAGCACCGTCAGCACGCCCGGCTTGTCGAGCGCGTACTGGATGCACTGGTACTCCGTCAGCGCGCGGCCGAACGGCGAGGTGGAAGCCTGCAGAAGCTGGCCGCCGGAAAACGCCTTCATCACCGAGATGCCGACGCCTTCGGCCTCGCACCGGCGGTAGAGCGCCTGCCGCTCCGCCACGCTGCCGATGGCGAACTCACCCGCCTTTTCAAAATCGTACGCCTGTCTCTTATACACATCTGACGCTGCCGACG
>USBH01000229.1 GCA_900552925.1 uncultured Oscillospiraceae bacterium | reverse complement strand
GAGATTAGCTGCAGTCTCGTGGGCTCGGAGATGTGTATAAGAGACAGGTCTTGAGCAGCGCGCACGGGCGGCGGCTGATCACAACGCTCGGACATTCCGCCTGCAGCGCCTCGTGGACCGCCGCGCGCGTCGCCTTGAGGTCGTACGGGTCGACGACGCGCACGTCCGAAATGCCGACAGCGCGGCACAGTGCCTCGAGGTCGACCGCGCTCGTCGGGTCGCCCTTGATCGTGTAGCCGGTCGTCGGGTTCTGCTGGTGGCCGGTCATGCCGGTAATCGAGTTGTCGAGGATGATCACCGTGGAATTCGAGCGGTTGTAGGCGATGTCGATCAGGCTCGTGATGCCCGAGTGGATGAACGTCGAATCGCCGATCACGGCGACCGATTTCTTTTCCGCCTCGGCGCCGCGCGCCTTGTTGTAGCCGTGGAGCGCCGAAACCGAAGCGCCCATGCAGATGCTGACGTCCATCGCGCCGAGCGGGGCCGAAGCGCCGAGCGTGTAGCAGCCGATGTCGCCGCTGACGTAGACGCCCTCGCGCTTGAGCGCGTAGAAAAGCCCCCTGTGCGGGCAGCCGCAGCACATGACGGGCGGGCGCACCGGGATGTCCTCTTCGAGCGAGACGCTTTCGCCGCGCGCAACGCCGAGCTTCTCGGCGATCAGCTTCTGCGAAAACTCGCCGCAGCGCGGGAAAACATCCTTGCCGACGACCGGCACGCCGATCTTTCTGCAGTGCGATTCGATGATGTCGTCGAGCTCCTCGATGACGTAGACCGTCTCGAGCCCCGCGGCAAAGCTGCGGATCTTTTCGACCGGCAGCGGGTTGACGACGCCGAGCTTCAGGTAATTCACCGTGTCGCCGAGCGCCTCCTTCGCGTACTTGTAGACGGAGCCCGCGACGATCACGCCGGTCTTCGCGCCGTTGTTCTCCACAAAGTTGAGGCTGCACGTCTCGGCCCACGCGCGCTCCGCCGCGGTGCGCTTTTCAACGAATTCATGCTTCGGGCGCGCAAACGCCGGCAGCATGATGTTTTTGGCCTGGTTCTTTTCATACGGCTTCAGCGGCACGTCCTCGCGGTCCGTGGTGTCGACGATGCTCCGCGAATGCGCGATGCGCGTCGAAAGGCGCAGCATGACCGGCGTGTCGAACTGCTCGGAAAGCGCGTAGGCGAGCTTCGTCATGTCGCGGCACTCCGCGGAGTCCGACGGCTCCAGCATCAGAAGCTTCGCCGCGATCGCGTAGTTGCGCGAATCCTGCTCGTTCTGCGAGGAGTGCATGCCCGGGTCGTCGGCCACGCCGATGACCATGCCCGCGTTGACGCCGATGTAGCTCATCGTGAAAACCGGGTCGGCCGCCACGTTCAGGCCGACGTGCTTCATGCCGCAGAAGCTGCGCGCGCCGCCGATCGCCGCGCCGGCCGCGACCTCCGCCGCGACCTTTTCATTCGGCGCCCATTCGCAGTAGATTTCGTCAAACAATGCGGCAGATTCGGTGATCTCCGTGCTGGGCGTGCCCGGATAGCTCGAGACGACGCGGACGCCGGCCTCGTACAGGCCGCGCGCCACGGCCTCGTTGCCCTGTAAAAGTTCCTTCAAGTTGTTCATCCTTTCTATGCCGTCCCGCCGTGCGGCGGGACGAATGCAGTCGCAGCGGCCGCACGCCCCGGTGCGGGGCATTGCGGGCGGCGGATCAGTCCTCCATATTGCGCAGGTCCAGAACGCGCTTGGCCTTGCCCTGGAAGCGCTCGAGGCTCTTCGGCTCCGCCAGCGTGACCTTCGTCTCGAGGCCCAGAACGCTCTTCAGACGGTCGTGGATCGCCCGCTGCAGCACTTCCAGCTCGCGGAAGCTGCCGAGCAGCGAGGCGTCGATCAGCTCGACCTTGACCTCGAGGTTGTCCATGTAATTCTTCCGGCGCACCACGAGCTGGTAGTGCGGGCCGATCCTGTCCGAGATCCCCTTCGTGCCGACGAGCACGCTCTCGATCTGCGAGGGAAACACGTTGACGCCCTTGATGATCAGCATGTCGTCGGTGCGGCCCATCACCTTATCCATACGCGCGTGCGTGCGGCCGCATGCGCACGGCTCGTAGTTGATACGCGTGATGTCCTTCGTGCGGTAGCGCAGCACCGGGAAGCCCTCGCGCAGCAGCGTCGTCACCACGAGCTCGCCCGCCTCGCCCGGCGCCTTCCGCTCGAGCGTGTCGGGGTCGATGATCTCGGGCAGAAACGCGTCCTCCGCAAAGTGCAGGCCGCAGCGGCACTCGCACTCGCCGGAAACGCCCGGGCCGCCGAGCTCCGTCATGCCGTAGTTGTCGGTCACGCGGATGCCGAAGTTCCGCTCGATCCGCTCGCGCATCTCCGCCGTACAGCCCTCGCTGCCGAGGATGCCATGCCGCAGCTTGTACGCCGAAAGCGGGTATTCACCCTCGCGCACCAGCTCGCTCAGGTAGATCGCGTACGACGGCGTCGCCACAAGGCCGGTCACGCCGAAGTCGCGCATCATCATCAGCTGCTTTTCGCTGTTGCCCGAAGACGCCGGGATGACCGTCGCCCCGAGCTTTTCAAGCCCGTAGTGCAGGCCGAGCGCGCCGGTGAACAGGCCGTAGCCGAACGCGATCTGGATGATGTCTTCATCCGTCACGCCGGCCGCCGCGCACAGCCGCGCCACATTGTCCGACCAGTTGTCGAGGTCGTTCTGCGTGTACGCGCCGACGGTCGGCTTGCCCGTCGTGCCCGAGGAGGCGTGGATGCGCACGATGTCCTTCATCGGGCGCGCCAGCATCCCGAACGGGTAGTGGTCGCGGATATCGTCCTTCGTCGTGAACGGTATGTACTGGATGTCCGAGAGCGTCTTGATCCTGTCGCCCGAGGTGATCCCGGCGGCCTTCAGGCGCTCGTTGTAAAACGGCACGTTGTTGTAGCAGTAGTCGACCATGCGGCGCAGCCGCTCAAGCTGCAGCGCGTCGAGGTCGGCCCGCTTCATCGTCTCAATATCCTTTTGGTAAAACATTTGATCACCTGCCCCACAGCGGGGCGCCCTTTCTGCCGGAGCCTGCCCTGCGCGCGGCGGGCCGACC
>USBH01000228.1 GCA_900552925.1 uncultured Oscillospiraceae bacterium | reverse complement strand
GTACGTCGGCGTTTCCCAGCCCGACGCGCGCAGCTGTGCGCTGACCGGCACGCGCCCGGCGGAGATCGCGCTGCAGCTTTGAGCGGGCGGCGCCGGAACGTCCGGCCTTATCGTTGACAAATAAAAAGCCAAAAAGGAGCTTTGCACGGTAAAGAAAAACTGCGCAAAGCTCCTTTGTTCTTTTAAAAATGCGATTGCATCCCGTTTTCCGAAAGCAGAGGGAGCAACGCAAAACGGCCTGCGGAGAGAGCGGCCGGGTGCTTTACAGCCGGTTCTGCTCGCCCCAGTCGCACATGGCGTCGAGAATGGGGATCAGGGATCTCCCTCTTTCGGTCAGGCTGTATTCCACCTTCGGCGGGATCTGCGGGTATTCCTCGCGGTGGACGAGCTGGTCGGCCTCCAGCTCCTTGAGTGTGGCGCTCAGAGTCTTGTAGGAGATCGAGCCGATGTATTTCTTCATTTCGTTGAAGCGGACGACGCCGAAGCACATCAGCGTGTACAGAATGGTCATTTTGTATTTGCCGCTGATCAGCGAGAGCGTGTAGCTGAAACCGGTCGAGCCGAGATCCGCGCCGGAAATGCAGCTTTTGTAAGCGCTGTTTTCTTCCATAGCTGTATACTTTCCTTTCCGTAAGTATTATACGGGGCTGTAAGTATCACACTTGAATGTGCGTACTTGTTTTTTGTCCTGTTCTTGCTATGATTATAACAACAGAGGCGGAGAAAGTCAATTCCGCAGAATCAGGAGGTATTTTTATGTCGAAGAAAATTGTTGTTATCACCGGCAGCCCGCGCAGAAACGGGAACAGCTTTGCCATGACGGAGGCTTTTATCCGGGCGGCGGAGGCGAAGGGGCACACGATCACGCGGTTCGACGCCGCGGATATGAAGCTGGGCGGCTGCAACGCCTGCGAGACCTGCTATAAGACGGGGAAGGCCTGTTCGTTCGACGACGATTTCAACACCGTCGCCCCGGCGGTTCTGGAAGCGGACGCCGTCGTTTTCACCATGCCGGTGTACTGGTACTCTATCCCGGCGCAGATCAAATGTATTCTCGACAAAATGTACGCCTTCTGCGTCGCCGGGAAAGATGTGGCCGGAAAGGCGTGCGCGCTGATCGCCTGCTGCGAGGAGGAAGACGCCACGGTGCTGGACGGCGTGCGGATCCCGGTGGAGCGCTCGGCGGCGCTGCTGAAATGGCGCGTGGTCGGCGAAGTGCTCGTGCCCGGCGTGCTGAACGCCGGCGACATCGAAAAGACGGACGGCTGCCGGCAGGCGGCGGCTCTGGCGGAAAAATTCTGAGAAAGGCGGCGCGTGCAAATGAACAAAAAGATTGTGGTTCTGAACGGAAGCCCGCGCAGAAACGGCAACACATCCGCACTGGTTCGGGCTTTTACCGAGGGCGCGGAAAGTGCGAGCCACACCGTGACTGCGTTTTTCCTGAACGCCATGGATATCCATGGCTGCAGAGGGTGCTTTGGCGGGCACAGCAGTCGCCCCTGTCCCTGTGTGCAGAACGACGATATGGACAGGATCTATCCGGCCGTCCGGGACTGCGACGTGCTGGTGCTGGCAAGCCCGCTGCATTATTGGAATATGAGCGGCCAGCTTCGGACGGCGGTTGACCGCCTGTTCGCGCTGGAGGAAGGAGACGGCAATCTGCTTCGGGGCCACGACCGGGCTGCTGCGCTTCTGATGGCCGCAGAGGGACAGGACTTCGAGGACGTCCTTCGGTACTACACGCATCTGACGGAGCATCTGCGGTGGAAAAATCTCGGCCATGTGCTGGCCGGCGGCAACGGCGGCATCGGAGATATTGCGGGGAAACCGGAGCTGCAGGAAGCCTATGCGCTGGGAAAATCGATCGGTTGATCTCTCCTGAAAGCGCCGCGGCGTTTTGCGTGCGGGCAGAAGAAAACCCGGCCGGGGCTGCTTTACAAATGCTGTAAAAAGTCGTATACTGTTAAGCGTAAACTTATTGGGGAGGCAACAGCAGTATGCAGGCGGTCAGCGATTTTTCGAGGGGAAAGGTTTCGGGCAACATTCTGCGCCTTGCCATGCCGATGGTGGTGGCGCAGCTCGTCAACGTTCTGTACAATATCGTAGACCGCATGTACATCGGCCATATGCCGGAGGATTCGGTCAATGCGCTGACCGGCGTGGGCCTGACCTTCCCGATTCTGCTGATCGTCACGGCGTTTGCGAACCTGTTCGGCACCGGCGGCATGCCGCTGTTTTCGATGGCCCGCGGCGCGGCGCAGCACGAGGACGGCGACGCGCAGCGCAGGCGCGCGGCGACCGTCATGAACAACACCTTCCTGCTGCTCGTCATCACCGGCGTCGCGCTCACCGTGCTCGTCCTGCTGGTCAAGGAGCCGTTCCTCTATCTGTTCGGCGCGAGCGACGCGACGTACCCGTATGCGGACAGCTACATCACGATCTATATGTTCGGCAGCGTGTTCGTGATGATCTCCCTGGGCATGAACGGCTTCATCAACGCGCAGGGCTTTGCGAACAAGGGCATGCTTACCGTGCTGATCGGCGCGGTTCTGAATATTGTGCTCGACCCGATCTTCATCTTTGCGCTCGACATGGGCGTGAGCGGCGCCGCGCTCGCGACGGTGATCTCCCAGCTGGCTTCGGCGCTCTGGGTCATCCGGTTCCTGACCGGCAAGAAAACGCTTTATAAGCTCGATTTCAAGCACATGCGCCTGCAGGCGAAGCTCGTGTGGGAGATCGTCTCGCTCGGCGCCGCAGGCTTCATCATGAGCTTTACGACGAGCGCTGTGCAGATCGTCTGCAACATGATGCTCGCGCAGTTCGGCGGCGACCTGTTCGTCGGCGTCATGACCGTCATCAACTCGATCCGCGAGGTGACGTACGCGCCGGTCAGCGGCATCACGAACGCCGCGAACCCGGTGATGGGCTTCAACTACGGCGCGCAGGAGTACCGGCGCGTGCGTAAGGCGATCGTGTTCGTCAGCATCGTCTGCGTCGGCTATATGGTCGTCGTCTGGCTGCTTCTGATGCCTGTCTCTTATACACATCTCCGAGCCCACGAGACTGCAGCTAATCTCG
>USBH01000227.1 GCA_900552925.1 uncultured Oscillospiraceae bacterium | reverse complement strand
GGCTCGGAGATGTGTATAAGAGACAGCTCCGGCTTCGGCCCGCTTTCCGGCGCGATCGTCACGGCGGGCGGCGTGTCCGTCCGCGAGATCGACCCGAAGACCATGCAGTCGAAGCGCGTGCCCGGCCTCTACTTTGCAGGCGAGATCATCGACGTCGACGCCTATACGGGCGGCTTCAACCTGCAGATTGCGTTTTCCACCGGCTATGCGGCCGGATCAAATCTATAAAAAGGAAGAATCAACATTATGTTTGCTATTGCGATTGACGGCCCCGCCGGTGCGGGCAAGAGCAGCGTCGCGAAGGCTGCGGCCCGGGCGCTCGGCTTCATTTACGTCGACACGGGCGCGCTCTACCGCACGGTGGCGCTGCACATGCTGCGCAGCGGCGTGGAGCCCGCGGACGCCGAGGCGGTCGAAGCGGCGCTCGCCGGCGTTGCGGTCGACCTGCGCCACGCGCCGGACGGCCAGCACGTGCTGCTCTGCGGCGAGGACGTGACCGACGAGATTCGCACGCCGGAGGTTTCGATGGCGGCCTCGGCCGTCTCGGCGATCCCCGCGGTGCGGAAGTTCCTCTTTTCGCTCCAGACCGGTATGGCGGAGCGCTATGACGTGATCATGGACGGCCGGGACATCGGCACGGTCGTGCTGCCCAACGCGCAGGTCAAGGTCTTTCTGACGGCCTCCGCCGAGGAGCGCGCGCGCCGCCGCTGCCGGGAGATGGAGCAGAAGGGCACGCCGGTCGATTATGAACAGACGCTCCGGGAGATCCGGCAGCGCGACGAGCAGGACATGAACCGGGAGACGGCGCCGCTGAAGCCGGCAGAGGACAGCGTCCTGCTCGACACCTCCGATCTGGACTTCGAGGGCGCCGTGCAGCGCCTGCTCGAAATCGTCCGCGAAAGGAGCTGACACCGTGGCGAAAAAAAAGAACGGAGCGCCCTGGTGGTATTTCCTCGCCAAGCACGTGCTGCTGTTTTTCTTTAAATTCCTGCACCCGTACCGCATCGTCGGCCGGGAAAACATGCCGCTTTCGGGGCGGACGCTCCTCTGCTCGAACCACGTGACGCTCGGCGACCCGATCTACCTCGGCTGCGCGATACCGGGGCGGCAGCTCCACTATATGGCGAAGGCGGAGCTTTTTAAAAACAAGCTGTTCGGCGGCTTCCTCAAGGGCGTCGGCGCCTTCCCGATCGCGCGCGGCACGGGCGGCGCGGAGGGCATCCAGACGGCGATCCGCCTTTTGAAGGAGGAAAAGGTCGTCTGCATGTTCCCCGAGGGGACGCGCTCGAAGACCGGCGAGCCGCTGAACCCGAAAACGGGCGTCGCGATGCTCGCGTACAAGACGCAGTGTACGATCGTGCCGGTTGCGATCATCGGCGAGGGCGGCAAGCCGCCGAAGATCTTCAAACGCATGGTCATCAACATCGGCAAGCCGATCCCGTTTGAAGCGCTCGGGCTCACCGAGGAGTCGAACATGCTGTACCGCCGCGTTTCGCGCGAGGTGTTCGAGCAGGTGAAGGCGCTGCGCGCGGAGAGCCTCGACATCCTCGAGAACAGGTGGAAAAGCGTATGATCCGTGTAGCCAAAACCGCGGGCTTCTGCTTCGGCGTGAACCGCGCGGTCGAAACCGTTTACGACCTGCTGAAGCAGGGGGCGCGCGTCTGCACGCTCGGGCCGATCATCCACAACCCGCAGCTGGTCGAGAGCCTCTCGGCCCGCGGCGTGCGGATCATCCACAGCCCGGCGGAAGCGCAGCCGGGGGAGACGGTGGTGATCCGCTCGCACGGCGTGCCGCCTTCGGTGACCGAAGCGCTCCGCGCGCGCGGCGTCCCGTTCGTCGACGCGACCTGCCCGTTCGTCCAGAAAATCCACGATCTCGTCTCCGGAAATTCCGCGGCGGGACGGCACCTGCTGTTCGCCGGCGACGCGGAGCACCCGGAGGTGCAGGGCATCCTCGGCTGCTGCAAGGGGCCGTTCGACACCTTCATGACGGCCGAAGCGCTCGAAAAAATGTTTCAGGCGCGTCCCGAACTGGCAAAAATCCCCGTTTTTTTCTGCCAGCAGACCACTTTTAACGTGGAAGAATGGGAAAAATGTTTGTTTTTCATCAAAAAGGTATGTACAAACGCTTCTGTTTTTGATACAATATGTAATGCGACCGCGAATCGTCAGCAAGAGGCGAAGACGCTCTCTGCTGAGAGCGACCTGATGCTTGTCGTCGGCGGCCGGCAAAGCTCGAACACCGCAAAGCTGCGCGATGTGTGCGCGGCGTCGTGTGAGACGTATCTCATCGAGACCGCGGACGAGCTTTATGCGCTGCCCGTTGCGGGCAGACAAAAAATAGGCATCACTGCCGGAGCCTCAACACCGGCAAGCATAATAAAGGAGGTACTTGTTACCATGACAGACATCAATGAAACAAATGAGCTTAATTTTGAGGAGATGCTTGAAGAGTCACTCAAGAGCTTAAATACAGACGAAAAGGTGCACGGTGTTGTAGTTGGCATTTCTCCCACCGAAGTGTATGTTGACGTCGGCAGAAAGCAGGCCGGTTTCATCCCGGCTTCTGAGCTCTCTTCGGATCCGGGCGCAAAGCCGGAGGATCTCGTCAAGATCGGCGACGAGATGGATCTTCTCATCATGAAGACGAACGACCAGGAGGGCACGATCATGCTCTCCAAGAAGCGTATCGACGCGATCAAGGGCTGGGAAGACCTCACCGCCGCTATGGAGGCGGAGGAGATCCTCACCGGCAAGGTCACGGAGATCGTCAAGGGCGGCGTGATCGTCCTGTATAACGGCATCCGCGTCTTCATCCCGGCGTCTCAGGCTGTTGCGAACCGCGGCGACGCGCTCGAGCCCCTGAAGGACACCGAGGTTCAGTTCCGCATCATCGAAGTCAACCGTCAGCGCCGCCGCGCCGTCGGTTCCATCCGCTCCGTGCTCCGCGAGCAGAGAAAGGCTGCGCAGGAGAAGTTCTGGGAGACCGTTGAAGAGGGCCAGGAGTTCACCGGCACCGTCAAGTCCCTCACGAACTTCGGCGCGTTCGTCGATCTCGGCGGCGTGGATGGCATGGTGCACATC
>USBH01000226.1 GCA_900552925.1 uncultured Oscillospiraceae bacterium | reverse complement strand
TCTACACCGTCTAATTCGTCGGCAGCGTCAGATGTGTATAAGAGACAGGAACGATCCGCCGCATGCTCGGCGACCGCACGCTGACGATCACGCCGCTTGAGGACAGCCAGATCCAGCCCGCCAGCGTCGACATCCGGCTCGGCGACACGTTCAGCATCGTCGAGGACTCCTCGGCCGGCATCATCGCGATGGACCGCGAGATCTCCTACAAGACGCTGAAGACGGAGCGCTACCTGCTTCTGCCCGGCCAGTTCGTGCTCGCCACCACGATGGAATATTTCGCTTTGCCGGACGATCTGACGGCCTTCGTGGAGGGCCGCAGCTCGCTCGGCCGCATGGGCCTGTTTATCCAGAACGCCGGGTGGGTGGACCCGGGCTTCGAGGGCGAGATCACGCTCGAGCTGTTCAACGCGAACCGCTGCGCGATCGAGCTGACGGCCGGGCGGCGCGTGGGCCAGCTCGTCTTCGCGCAGATGGACGCCGCCGCGGAAAACCCGTACCGCGGCAAGTACCAGGGCCAGCGCGGCGCGACCGGCTCCCGCGTCTTCCTCGACGCGGAGCTGCGCCGAAACGCATAAATCCGGCGGACGAAAGGGCCGCGCACCAAACGGGGCCGCACAGCCGGCGCCTGCGGTACATAGAAGATCAAAACGGAAAAGGAGAGAATCCGCCATGACCATACTCGAAACCGAGCGGCTGCGCCTGCGCCGGATGGCGCAGGACGACTTCCCGGCGCTGTGCCGGATCCTGCAGGACCCGGACGTGATGTACGCCTACGAGCACGCCTTCAGCGACGAAGAAGTGCAGGAATGGCTGGACCGCCAGCTCGCCCGCTACGCGCAGTACGGCTTCGGCCTCTGGGCCGTCGAGCTGAAGGAGACCGGCGCGATGATCGGCCAGTGCGGCCTGACCATGCAGGACGTCAACGGCCGGCAGCTGCTCGAGATCGGCTATCTGTTCGAAAAGGCGCACTGGCACCGGGGCTATGCGACCGAGGCTGCCGCCGCGTGCAAGGCATACGCCTTCGACGTGCTGCACGCCGACAGCGTGTGCTCGATCATCCGAGACACCAACATCGCCTCGCAGAACGTCGCAAGGCGCAACGGCATGCAGGAGAACGAGCGCTTTACAAAGCACTACTACAACACGGACATGCCGCATATCGTCTTCACGGCGCGCAACCCGGCGAAGTGATCAGCCCCAGAGGTTGTAGGCCAGAATGGTCCCGGCAAAATTGACGGCCGCGCCGAAGCCGAACAGCGGTATGCACGCCTTGTCGAACGCCGCTTGATCCGGCTTCCAGAGCGCGAGGCCGCAGAAAAGCCATGGCATCAGATCGAGCAGATAGCGGTTGCCGAACTGCCACCCGCCGAGCGTGCGGTGGCTGCAAAGCACAAACAGACAGATCAGCGAAAGCGACGGAAGCGCCCACAGGAGGAATGGGGCCTCCCGCCGCTTTTTCCATACGGCCCAACCCCACGCGGCGGCTATCGCGAGCAGCATCGGATTCACAAGCCAGAGCGCCATGCCGTTCGTCAGCGGGAATTCGAGCGGCAGCTCCTCCCCCTTCCACTGCGGCAGCCGGAAGATGTTTGAAAGGTTCTGCGGTATATACGACAGGCTGAACTGCCCCTGCGGCGCGCGCACGAATTCCGGCAGGTAGTTGTGGCCGAACTCGAAGACGTTCCCGAAGCGCAGGAAATTCAGCGCCATGTAGGAGGCGGCGAGCAGGATGGGCCCGGCGCACCAGTACAGCTTCCTGCGCAGGAAAACGCGCAGGCCCTGCGCGGGATTCTCCGCACGCCACGCGCGCCGGAGCAAAGCGAGCAGGACCGGCAGAAACAGCACGGCGGTCGGGCGGCAGCCGACCGCGCAGGCCCAGAGCGTCAGCGCCAGGCCGCCTGCGCCGCGCACCGCATACGTCAGCGCCATCAGGGAAAGCGCAAAGCACATCGACTGCGCGAAGAACCACACGTAGCCGTTGACCGCGATGAACGGATAGCCCGTGCCGAGCACCAGAAACAGCACCCAGAGCAGCGCGCCGCGCTCCCCGCAGATCTCGCGGTACAGCGCCGCCGCATACCGGACAGCGAGCGCGGCGAACGCCAGCGCGATCCAGTGGTCCGGCGTGTTTTTGCCAAAGCACGCGGCGAACGGCAGCAGCACGTAGGAGGGGAACGGCGGGAAGCTCGCGTAGTACTTCCCGTCATAGATTGCGAGCTCCAGCCACGGGTAATCCTGCCCGAGGTCCAGCCGGCCGTGCAGCCACGCGTCCGCCTGCAGCGCATACGTATTGTAGTCGTTCGCGCGCCACGGCCACTGGCCGGTAAACATCATCAAAACGAGAAACACGGCAGCCGTCGTCAGCAGCGCCAGAATTTCCGTGCGCCGCCTGTTCAGGAAGTCGATCATGCTTCCAACCCCTTTTCCGTCCTGCTTTTCCTTATAAATACCACAGTTTGACGGAAAAAGCAAGGAAATCCTGTCGATTTCCCGTCTTTTTGCTTTCATTTATATATGGAAACGGGCGCCGCCCTCCCTGCCTCGGGAGCGGCGGCGCCCGCATTTCACGCTTTCGGCCTCTATGTATTACTGAGGCCGAAGCTGATGCCGATCGCTTCATTGACGCGCTGCATGGCGTCGTCGTCGAGCTTGCCCATCTTTTCCTTAAGGCGGTGCTTGTCGATCGTTCTGACCTGCTCGAGCAGCACGATGGAGTCCTTCTGCAGCCCGGTGCGCTCCGCATGCAGGGCAATGTGCGTGGGCAGGTTCGTCTTATCCCGCTGGCTCGTGATCGCCGCGGCGATCACCGTCGGGCTGAACCGGTTGCCCACATCGTTCTGCACGATCAGCACCGGGCGGACGCCGCCCTGCTCGCTGCCCACGACGGGGCTGAGATCTGCGTAGTAAATGTCTCCTCTGCGTACGTTCACGGTTTTCACACTCCGAAATTGATCTTTCGATCCTATTCTTGCCCGTTTTGCGGACGCTTAAACATCAAATTTGTCAGCGCCTGTTCCATTTTATTCGGCCGTGTGAAATCCTGTCTCTTATACACATCTCCGAGCCCACGAGACTGCAGCTAATCTCG
>USBH01000225.1 GCA_900552925.1 uncultured Oscillospiraceae bacterium | reverse complement strand
ATGGAGGGCGGCCCGCTCCTCATATTTCTCTTTTGCCAGGTCGGCATAATCGCAGCCTTCTTTTTCCGGCAGGTTTTTCACAATGCGGTATCTGCCCTGATAGGCTTTCTCCAAACACGCGGCGGCCCATCTTCCGGCGAAATCGTTGTTTAAGCAGATTTCAATTTCATCGATCTCCGGCTGCCGCTTGAGAAAGGCTTCCAGCGCAGGCGGCTTTTTGAAGAAGGAAGCTTGTGTTTCTGTCTTCTCCCGCGGCGCGTAGATCCCGCCAAGGGACAGCCGCCATTTATCCGCGGTCCCTTCCAACGTCAGGTGCGCGAGGGTTTCGATGGCGGCTTCATACACAGCCACCCGGGTGGTTTCGCCATTCGGCGGAATGCAGAAACTGTACTGCTTTTCACTGCCGGCTGCCTCCGCCTTGAACGGCGTTCCTTTGGTGTAAGTTCCCCGCAGAAAAGCATACCGGGCGATGCCGTGTTCGTCTTTCCCGACGAACACGGCGTTGTGGTAGTCGGCGCTTTCATAGAGTATCCCTGCCCGAACGCAGGCTTCGATCACCTTGCGGCTGATCCCACGTTTCATGAGGTAGGCGAATACCCTGCGATTGTTTTCCGCCGCCGGGGGAAGCACAAACGCCTTTTTCCGGTCCGGCTGGGAAGGGGACGGGATGTAGATGGGGCTTTCATCGCAAAGGGCTCGTACGGCGTCCACAAACTTCATTCCCTCCACCTTAATGAGATAGTCGAGCGCGGATTTGCCGCCGATATCCCGGCTTTTCCAGTGGAAATGAGAGGTAGTCCCGTTGATTTTAAAGCTGTCGTGCGCTCTCAGCTGAAATTCGCCCCGGCTGTCGGCCTTAACCAGTTCTCCGGGGCGGTACCGCTGCAAAAACTCGATGGCCGTCATCCGTTTGGCGGCTGCGATTTGTTCTTCGGTGACTCCGGGCATTGGAATGCTCCCTTCCGGTCAGATGACGGCCGCCCGCAGGATTTTGGCCTGATCGGTGCGCTCCCACGGGAATTCCGGTTTTCCGAAATGCCCATAGGCGGCTGTCTTGGCGTATCGGGGCGACAGAAGGTCAAGCGCTGCGATGATCTCCGCAGGCGTCAGGCCGAATACAAAGCGCACGGCGTCCGCAAGGCAGTCGTCGGCGCAGATCCCGCCGGTGCCGAAGGTATCCACATCCACCATGACCGGTCTGGCTTTCCCGATGGCATAGGCCAGCGTGACCTGGCACCTTTCGCACAGGCCGGCTGCAACAAGATTTTTGGCGATGTACCGCGCCATATATGCGCCGGAGCGGTCGACCTTGGTGGGGTCTTTGCCGGAAAACGCGCCGCCGTGCGGGGCGAACACGCCGTAACTGTCCACCATGAGCTTTCGCCCGGTGAGTCCTGTGTCGGCTTCAGGGCCGCCTAAAACGAACCGTCCCGAAGGATTCAGCAGGATTTTCGTATTCTCATCCGGGGGCAGGGCCTGCAGCGCCGGAATCAGCACCGCGTCGGTGAGCGCCCAGCAAAGCTCGTCCATGGGTTTCTCCGGACTGTGCTGGGCTGAGAGGACCACGGCGTCCAGCCGCAGGGGCTTGCCGTCCTCGCCGTATTCCACCGTGACCTGCGCCTTTCCGTCCGGCCGCAGTCCCTGAATCGTCCCGGATTTGCGCGCGATCGTCAGGGCGTTGGTGAGCCGGTGCGCCAGCACAACCGGCAGCGGCATCATCTGCGGCGTTTCCGAACAGGCATAGCCCACCATGACGCCCTGATCTCCGGCCCCGAGCTGCAGAGCGGGCTGATCTTCAGAGAAATTCCGCCTGCATTCCAGCGAATATTCCACACCGGCGGCGATATCCGGACTCTGTTTATGCACGAAGCTGTGGATGGCGTATCGTGCCGGATCATACCCGACCTTTTGAAGAACAGAATGGATAATGTCCGGTATAGGTGGCTCATACGAACTGGTAATCTCTCCGGCCACGACGATATTCCCTCTGGTGGCCAGCACTTCGCAGGCCACACGGGAGAGCGCGTCGTGCGCGAGGCATTCGTCCAGTACACTGTCTGCGATGATATCGCACAGTTTATCCGGATGCCCCTCCGTCACGGATTCGGCGGTATAGCGTTGGTTCATCTGCTCACCTCACCTGCAGGGAAAAAGGCTTGAGGCTTTTTCCGATTTCTTCGTAGTCCTGAAAGTGCACCGTACACCCAAGCAGATAGGAGACGGCTTCCTCCCAGTCCTTTAGGGGGAAACGCGTTTTGTCTTCCATACGATATAAATCTCCGAGAGCCGCCCACTTGAGATCCGGCTGCTGGGTCAGATTGGAGACAAAGGTGCGGTGCTGTTTGGCCACCTGTGTTAAAAGTCCGATTTCTCTCAATGAATCCCTCCGATTCCACATAAATTAAAAAGCGGGGTGATCCCCGCGTCCGATGCGCTGCTATTTGTCCCGGCGGTTTCGCACGTGCAGGAAAACAAGGCCGCCTAAAATGACGGCGCATAAGCAGACTAAAATAATGGCTTTGGGTTCCATAGGCAAATTTCCTCCCGATTACTTGCACCGTCTGCTGCGGTGTTTTCTGATCATGCGTATTGTCACGATGCATCCGGTCGACAAAGCGGTTAAGCCCAAAGGCACGGCCGCGGACGAATGATCGCCGGTCTGCGGCATGTCGGGCGTCTCCGGCACAAGCCGGTTGTGCATCTCGACCGTTACGGTTTCTCCGGCTCGGACTTCTACAGTCCGGTTGTCCGGCAGGATGTATTTTTCAGCGTCCTCGTCGGCCATTTCGGATACGGTGTATTTGCCGACCCGAAGTTCAACGTGGATTTCGCCGTTCTCATCGGTCTGAAATTTCTGCGCATAGGGGTTGCCCATGAAGTCGGCGCCGGTAATTTTGAAAGTGCGGCCCTCGATGTTGCCGTCGTCGGCGGTCTTTATCACTTTCAGGGAGCCGGTCTGCGCCCTGTTGAGGAATCCAAGGCCGGCTTCGGTTTCAACCCGCACGACGACGCCGTTTTCAACAATGGAGAAGGGGTAGTACACGTTGTCTTTTTCGAAGAATTCTGGGCTTTCTTTTTCGTGCAGAAGATAGTTTCCGCACGCAAGGTCCTTCAGCTGTCTCTTATACACATCTCCGAGC
>USBH01000224.1 GCA_900552925.1 uncultured Oscillospiraceae bacterium | reverse complement strand
ACGAGATTAGCTGCAGTCTCGTGGGCTCGGAGATGTGTATAAGAGACAGGCGCTTTACGTCGGCGACCCGGAGAAGAAGGAGATCTACATCACGTTCGACGCCGGCTTTGAAAACGGCAATACGGCGCAGATTCTGGACGCGCTCAAAAAGCACAACGTCAAGGCGACGTTCTTCCTCGTCGGCAATTACCTCGAAACGCAGCCCGAGCTTGTAAAGCGCATGGTGGAGGAGGGGCACACGGTCGGCAACCACACGTATTCGCATCCGGATATGTCGAAAATCAGCGACACGGAGAGCTTCTGCGCCGAGCTGCAGAAGAACGAAGCGCTCTTCGAGGCGATCACGGGGCAGGCGATGCCGAAGCTGTACCGCCCGCCGCAGGGGAAATTCTGCGAATCAAACCTGCAGATGGCGTGCGACCTCGGGTACGCCACGGTGTTCTGGAGCCTCGCGTACGTCGACTGGTACGTGGACGACCAGCCGACGAAGGAACAGGCCTTCGAAAAGCTCCTGCCGCGCATCCATCCCGGCGCCGTCGTTTTGCTGCACAGCACCTCGAGCACGAACGCGCAGATCCTCGACGAGCTTCTGACCGAGTGGGAAAACATGGGCTATACCTTCGGCGACCTCGAGGCGGTCTGCGCATCGATGGAAGTGCCGCAAAGCACGCCGTCGCCCTGAAATGGCGAAAACATCGCGGATAATTCTCTCAGGGAAAAATAAACACCGCGGGCTTTAGTATACTTAAATCCGCAAATCCATCCGCCGGCGTGCGGATGGGCAGCAATTCGGAACATCCGGAGACGTTGAAACGGAGGACGTATGGAACAGGCGGATCTCGTAATTGTCGGCGGCGGCGCGGCCGGCCTGATGGCGGCGTGCGCCGCTGCGCGCATCCTGAAAAAGCCCGGCGCGGTGCTCGTGCTCGAGGGCAACCAGAAGCTCGGGCGCAAGCTGCTCGCGACCGGAAACGGGCGCTGCAACCTGACGAATCTCGCGGCGTCGCCCGCACATTACCACGGCGACGTGTCGGCGGCGGAGCCGCTCCTCGCGGCTTACACACCCGATGCGGTGCGCGGCGTTTTCCGCGATCTGGGGCTCGTCACAAAGCCGGACGGCGAGGGGCGCGTCTACCCGCGCAGCGGGCAGGCGGCGGCCGTGCTCGCTGCGCTGCGCGGCTGCGCCGAAGCGTACGGCGTGTCCTGCCGGATCGGCGCGCCGGTCACCGGGATCCGGAAGACAAAGCGCAGCTTCCTGCTCAGCGGCGCGGAGGGCGATACAGTCGAAGCCGCCGCCTGCATTCTGGCCTGCGGCGGCGCGGCCTCGCCGAAGCACTCGTGCGGCGACGGCTACGCGCTCGCAAAATCGCTCGGCCACACGGTGACGCAGCTTTACCCGGCGCTGACGCAGCTCATCTGCGCGGGGAAAACAGCCAAATCGATCGCAGGCGTGCGCTGTGCCGCCCGCGCGGCGCTGCTTGCGGACGGAAAGGAAATCCATGCCGAAAGCGGCGACGTGCAGTTTACGGATACCGGCCTCTCCGGCATCTGCATTTTCGGCCTTTCGATCTACGCCGCGGAATACTTCGCGCGCGGCTCCATCGGCGGCCGATCGTACAAGGGACTTTCCGTCGCGCTCGACTGCCTGCCGGAATGGTCGTTTTCGGAGGTGAGCGCGTATCTGCTCGAGATGCGCACGGCGTACCCGGAGCGCATGGCGGGCGACCTGCTTGCGGGCGTTCTGAACCTGCGGGTCGGCTATGCGCTCGTGCAGGCGGCGGGGATCGACCCGGCGCAGGCGGCGAAATTTGTCGCGCCGGGACAGCTGCAGAAGCTTGCAGCGCTTGTGAAGGCGTGGCGCTTTACAATCATGGGAACCAAGGGGTTTCAGGACGCGCAGATCACGGCGGGCGGCGTGCCGCTCCGTGAGGTGGACGGGCGGACGATGCGCTCGCGTAAAGCGGAAAACCTTTACCTTGCGGGCGAGATGCTGAACGTGCACGGGGACTGCGGCGGCTACAACCTGCATTTTGCGTGGGCGAGCGGCCTGGCGGCCGGCACCGCCGCGGCGGAAACCATCCGGAGAAAGGGGGAGAAGCGGTGATCCGCATAGCTGATCTTTCGATGGCGCTCGGGTATACGGGCGCCGATCTGCGCCGCGCGGCGGCGAAGAAGCTGCGGCTTGCGCCCGAGCAGCTCAAAAGCCTGGCGCTCGTCAAGCGGTCCGTCGATGCGCGCCGGAAAAGCGACGTGAAATTCATCGTGACGGTCGACGTGCAGGTTGCGGGCAGCGAGGACAAGCTGCTCGCCCGGCTGCGCGACAGCCGTGTGCGCCCCGCGCCGGACCGCAGCTACAAAATGCCGAAGGCCGGCGCGCTGCCGCTGCGCCCGGTCGTCGTCGGCTTCGGGCCGGCCGGCATGTTCGCCGGCCTTCTGCTGGCCCGCGCCGGGCTGCGGCCGATCGTCGTGGAGCGCGGCGGCGCGGTCGAGGACCGGCAGAACGCCGTGCAGCGCTTCTGGCAGGACCGCGCGCTCGACAGCGAATGCAATGTGCAGTTCGGCGAGGGCGGCGCCGGCACGTTTTCGGACGGCAAGCTGAACACCGGCACAAAGGACGAGCGCATCTTTTTTGTCCTGCAGACGCTCGCCGAGCACGGCGCGCCGGAGGAAATTCTCTTCGAGGCGAAGCCGCACATCGGAACCGACCGGCTCCCGCAGACCGTGCGCGCGATCCGCGAGGAGATCCGGCGTCTCGGCGGAGAAGTGCGCTTTAACACGAAGATGGAGGACCTGCTCGCGCGGGACGGCGCGGTGCGCGGCGTTGTGCTCGCGTGCGGCGGCGTGCGCGAAACGCTGGAGACGCGCCACGTGGTGCTCGCGATCGGCCACAGCGCGCGCGACACGTTCGAGATGCTCTGCGCCAAGGCGTGCATCCCGATGGAGCCGAAGCCCTTTTCGGTCGGCGCGCGCATCGAGCACCGCGCGGAGACGATCGACCGCGCGCAGTACGGCGCGTTTGCGGGGCATCCGCAGCTCGGCGCGGCGGACTACAAGCTGAACGTCCACCTCGAAAACGGGCGCGGGGTCTACACCTTCTGCATGTGCCCGGGCGGCTCTGTCGTCGGCGCGGCCTCCGAGGCGGGCGGCATCGTCA
>USBH01000223.1 GCA_900552925.1 uncultured Oscillospiraceae bacterium | reverse complement strand
ATCTTTCTCACCACCACTTCCATTATATCTTATACATGCGAAAAAGCCCAGCTTTCGCTGGACTTTTTCGACAGACTGAGCCCGGACAGTTTGCCTGTCCGGGCTTTTTTGGCGCCCTGCCTGCGCAGGACGGATTTTCTTTTACTTGACCGGCAGCCAGACGCGCATCTGGTTCTCGCCGCGGTTCGCCCACGTGTAGTACGGGATCAGACGGATCTCCTTTTCCACAAGCGCCGGCTTTTTGGTGGAATACAGCGCGCCGCCGTCCTGCACCTCCCAGCCCGCGATCGTGACCGGCACGATGCCGCCGAGCGTCTCCGGCTCGAACGCGAGCGCTTTCGGCTCGGCGCCGTCGCGGATGCAGAGCGGGAGGACCGGGCCGTTGTCGGCCTCCTCGGCGCAGTAGACGAGCGCGCCGCGCTGGACGCAGGCCTTGCCGGTGTCGGCCGCGACCTTCGGCGAAGCGTAGACGACGTGCGGCGTCATGTCGAGCGTAAGCTCGAGCGTGTCGCCGTCCTTCCACGCGCGCCGCACATAGGCGTAGCCGTCCTCGGTCGCCGCGGCGAGGTCGACCGCTTCGCCGTTGACGCAGAGCGCCGTGTTCTCGCTCCACGCCGGGATGCGGACCGCGATCGTCGTCTCCGCCGCGCCGGAAACCGTGTAAACCGCCGTGCCGCCGTGCGGGAAGTCCGTCTTACAGGTCAGCGCGATGCCCTTCTGCGTCTCGACCGTGCCGCCGACGAACAGGTCGATGAAGAACGCATCCTCGTTCTCGCTGTAGGCGTATTCGCCGAGCGAGGAGACGACGCGCGCGACGTTCGGCGGGCAGCAGGCGCAGGCGTACCACTGCGGGCGCACGGGCAGGTCCTGCCGGTGCGTGATCGCGACGCCCGAAACGCCCGGCACCGACTCGAGCGGGTTGACGTAGAAGAAGCGCTTGCCGTCGAGCTGCATGCCGGCGAGCACCGTGTTGTGGAACGCGCGCTCCATCACGTCGCCGTACACGCCGCGGTGCTCGTTCTCGAGCATCTGCTTTGCGAAGAACATCAGGCCGATCGAGGCGCAGGTCTCGGCGTACACCGTGTCGTTCGGCAGGTCGTAGTCGACCGTGAACGCCTCGCCCATAAAGGTGGAGCCGATGCCGCCCGTGACGTACATGCGGCGCTGCGTGATGCTGTCCCAGAGGCGGCGGCAGGCCGCGAGCAGCTCTTCGTCGCCCGTCTCCTTCGCGACGTCCGCCATGCCGGTGTAGAGGTACACGGCGCGGACGGCGTGGCCGACAGCGTCCTTCTGCTCGCGCACCGGCAGCGTGCTCTGCGTGTAGTCGGTGTCGAGCTCGACCGTGCCGGTCCAGACGTTCCAGTCGCGGCCCTTTTCCTCCTCCATGAAGTAGTTCGGGGCCTGGCCGCGCACGTCGACGAAGTGCTTCGCGAGCGCCTTGTACTTATCACAGCCCGTGGCGCGCCACAGGCGCATCAGCGCGAGCTCCACCTCCGGGTGGCCGGGGCAGGCGCGCGTGTTCTTCTTCATGAACTGCTCGTAGATGCAGTCCGCGTTTTTCGACATGATGTCGAGCAGGCTGCGCTTGCCGGTGACCTCGTAGTACGCGACGGCAGCCTCCATCATGTGGCCGGCGCAGTACAGCTCGTGCGCCTCGCGGATGTTCGTCCACATCTTGTCCGGCGCCTTGACCGTGAAGTACGAATCGACGTAGCCGTCCGGATGCTGGGACTCGCCGTACAGGGCGATGACCTCGTCCACGGCCTTTTCAAGTTCGGGGTTTTCGCCGGCCGCGAGCGCATACGCCGCCGCCTCGATCCACTTCGCGACGTCGCTGTCCTGAAACACCATGCCGTAAAATTCCTCGGGCTTCACGTCGCCGCCCTTGCGCTTTTTCGCCGCAAGGCGGATGTTCTCGATCGCGTGGCTCTTCTCCACATCCGGCAGCGCGTCGTTCAGGATCTTATACTGGTAGGGCAGAACCTCCTCGCGCACGAGCTTCTGCACGCGGCCTGCAAAGCTGTCGTCCGCATGGAAGGCTTTGACGGAAATTCGATTGCTTTTCATATTGACCTCCCTGTTCCGGGCGTGAAGCGGTCACGGCCCGGCCTTTCTGTTTTGATTCAACCGTTCGCGGGCAAAGTTGTCCGTACATCTTTTATAGCATACTTCCAAACGCATTACAAGCCTTTTTCACAAAAAAACGGTTGCATTTTCCCCGGCCAGCGGGTACAATCAAACCAGATTAAAAATAAGGGAGCCGGCGCGCGCCGAACCGCACGCCCGGCCGGATGCAGAAAGGCCGTGGTCCAGCATGAAGACCCGAGGACATATACTCGTAAAAATCAGCAGCGTCGTGTTTATCCTGTACGGCGCAGCCGCGCTGCTCGCTTTTGTGCTCTCGCTGATGAGCGCGGAGGCCGCCGAGGAGTACGGCCTCGCCGACCGGCTCGCGTCGCCGTACCCGATTCTGTCCGTCATGTTCGCCGTTCTGGTTCCGCTGCTCTTCGTCGCCGCCGGCGCGCTCGGCATACTGCGGGCCGACCGCCCGAACAGCATGGGGCTGTGCTTCGGCCTCGGCATCGCGATCCTCGTCATCACGATCGGCGACGTGCTGGACCTCGTGCTTTCCGGCCTCGTTTTGAACATCGCCGAAATCGGCACCTGCGTGCTCGTGCTGCTCGTCCCGGTCATTTATGTGATCGGCGCGTGGCGCAACTGGCGGCAGCCGAAATCCCCCTCGGCCAGGCCGTGAGCGCCAGCCGCAATCCCCGTTTAAAAAGCGGGCCGTTCCCACACTGTGGAAAACGGCCCGCTTGATTTTTTATGTCTCCGGGGTTTCGGGGAAGCAGACGCGCACGGTCAGCTTTTCGCCGCTGTACGCGGCGCCGATCGTGCCGCCCATGCGCTCGGTCAGAAGCCGCGCGATCGAAAGGCCGAGGCCCGTCGCGCTGCGGCCGGTCTCCACCGTGTAAAACCGGTCGAACAGGCGGCCCACCTCGGTCTGCGTCAGGCCGCGCGCCGTATTTGAAAACGCGGCCGTGCCGTCCGGCAGGAGCGTCACCGCGAGGTCCCCCTCGGCGTACTTAAGCGCGTTCGACAGGATGTTGTCGTAAATCCGGCTGCTGTCTCTTATACACATCTCCGAGCCCACGAGACTGCAGCTAATCTCGT
>USBH01000222.1 GCA_900552925.1 uncultured Oscillospiraceae bacterium | reverse complement strand
TGACGAGCTTCGTTTACTGGTTCGCCTTTTCGGTCGGCCTGCGCAAGGGCGGCGACATCGCCGGCTACCCGTTTGTGCTCTGGCTGATCAGCGGCATTGTGCCGTGGTTTTACATGAGCGAAATGCTGACGCTCGGCACGGAATGCATCCTGCGCAACCGGTACCTCGTCACGAAAATGAAGTACCCGGTCTCGACGATCCCGACGTTTACGAGCATCTCGAAGTTTTTCGTGCACCTGATTCTTCTGGTGCTGACGATGCTGATTTTCATACTGACCGGCCACATGCCGACGGTGTACATGCTGCAGCTTCCGTTTTACATGCTGTGCAACTTCCTGTTTTTTACGGGCTGGGCGCTGTTTGCCGCGCCGATCGCGGCGATCAGCACGGACTTTTCGAATCTGGTCAAGTCGTTCGTCACGGCGGTGTTCTGGCTTTCGGGCATCCTGTGGGAGGTCGACTCGATGCACGACAAGCTTGCCCACCAGCTTCTGATGCTGAACCCGGTCACGTTTATCTGCAACGGCTACCGCAACTGCTTCATCTATGAAACGTGGTTTTTCGAGCAGCCGAAGCGGCTGCTGTACTTTGCGGTCGCCCTCGTGCTGATCTATGCGCTCGGCTTCTGGAGCTACCGCCGCACGCGCAGCGAAATGGCCGACGTGCTTTAAGGGGAACGATATGGACGATATTGCAATCCGGTTTACGGGTGTATCCAAAATTTACAAGCTGTATTCGAGCAGCCGCCGCCGGCTCCTCGGGATCTTCTTCAAACGCGTGCCGCACAAGGTGAAAAAGGCCGTCGTCGATATGAACCTCACGATCCGCCGCGGCGAATCCGTGGCGGTGCTCGGGCGCAACGGCGCGGGCAAATCGACGCTGCTGAAGATGATCACGGGCGTCACGTTCCCGACGGACGGCGAGATCGAGGTCAACGGCATCGTCAGCGCGCTGCTCGAGCTGACGAGCGGCTTCGACCAGGAGTTTACCGGGCGGGAGAACATCTACCTCAAGGGCCGCATCCTCGGCCTGCGGGATGAGGAGATCGCGAAGCTCGAGCCGGAGATCGTGGAGTTTGCCGAGCTGGAGGAATACATCGACCAGCCCGTGCGCACGTACTCGAGCGGTATGAAGGCGCGCCTCGGCTTTTCGATCTGCGTGAACATCCACCCCGAGATCCTGATCGTCGACGAGGCGCTCTCGGTCGGCGACCGCGCGTTCCGCGACAAGTGCATCAAAAAGATCAAGGCCATCATGCAGGGCGACATCACGATGCTGTTCGTCACGCATGCGGTCGAGACGGCGCGGGCGTTCTGCAAGCGCGGCGTCGTCATGAAGGCCGGGCGCATCGTGTTCGACGGCGACATCGATGCGGCGATCGAATATTACAATACGAAATACTGAAGGCACGGGTGGAGGACGGGCGCTTATGAAAAAACTGGTTGCGTGGCTTCTGGCGGCTTCCATGCTGCTTCTGCTCGCCGCCTGCGCCGCAGAGGAAAGCGGCACGGCCATTTCCGGGGCGTTGCCGGAGATCCTCGACCGCATATACGACACGGCGCAGGTCGACGAGAAAACGCGCGATTTTCTGAAAACCGGCCTCGTGACGACGGATCTGCCGTCCGAAGCGCTGGGTGAAGGCCTTGGGATCGAAGAGATGCCGAAGGCGGACGTTGTGGCGAGCGAGCCGACGGCGGAGGGCGTCCCGTTTTTCGCGTGCCTGCTGCGTATGCCGGGCGGCACGGACGTCGAGGCGTTCAAAACGGAGCTGTTCGACGCGGCCGCTTCCTGCGTGGAGCACAGCGGCGTACAGGATATGTGCGTCGAAAGCGCCGGCAATCTCGTTTTGCTGGTCGTGGCGGAGAACGCGGAAAAATACAGCGAGGCGTTTTTTGCGCTCGCCGAATAAATCAGGTCCCGCGCCGCGGGACCTTTTTCATAGGCGCCGTTTCTGCGCCGGGCCGCGGTGCCCGCGCCGTTTCAGGCGGCGCACAATCTGGAAAGAAAGGAACAGCCCCTGTACGGGGCGCGGTGTTTTCATGATTCATGCATTTTCCCGGTCCGAGCTTCTGCTCGGCACAGAGGCGCTGGAGACGCTGCGCCGGTCGCGCGTCGCGGTGTTCGGCGTCGGCGGCGTCGGCGGTTACGCAGTGGAGGCGCTGGCGCGCAGCGGCGTCGGCGAGCTGCATCTGGTCGACAACGACACGGTTTCGCTGACGAACATCAACCGGCAGATCATTGCGCTGCACAGCACGGTGGGCCGCGCCAAGGTCGACGTCATGCGCGAGCGCGTGCTCGACATCAACCCCGACTGCCGCGTTTTCACCTACAACACGTTTTTCACGCCGGAGACGGCCGGCGATTTCGACTTCACCCGGTTCGACTATGTCGTCGACGCGATCGACACGGTTTCGGGCAAGATCCAGATTACGGTGTCGGCGCGGGAGGCCGGCGTGCCGGTCATCTGCGCGATGGGCGCCGGCAACAAGCTCGACCCCACCCGCTTCGAGGTGGCGGCGCTCGAAAAGACGAGCGTCTGCCCGCTGGCCCGCGTCATGCGGCGGGAGCTGAAAAAACGCGGCATTTCGGGCGTGAAGGTGGTCTATTCCAAAGAGGAGCCGACGGCGCCGCGCGGCGAGGTGGAGACGGACGCGGTCTTTGAGACGCGCCGGCAAACGCCGGGAAGTCTGCCGTTCGTGCCCGCCGCCGCGGGGCTTGTGCTGGCCTCCGCCGTCGTGTACGACCTGATCGGAATCCGCCTGTAAGGGGCGTGCTGCCCGGCGCGTCCGGGCGGAAAGCTGTAAATTGGAGGAAGCTGAGATGAAAGAATATCGGCTGTATGCCGGCGCCTACACGGACGGGCGGCCGGGAAACGGCGTGTTTTTCCTGCGCTTCGGCGCGGACGGCCTGCGGGCGGAAAGCGTCTGCGGCGGCGTTGCGAACACCTCGTATGTTCTGCCCGTTGGGGACAAGCTGTACGCCGTGGAGGAGCTCGACGGCGAGGCCGCCGTGCTCGAGTTTTCCCCCGCTGCGGGCACATTGTATAAGCGCTATGCGGTGCCGGGCTCTGGCCTGTGCCACATTGCGGCCTGCGGGCCGTTCCTGTACGCTTCGGGCTATGCGGGCGGCACGCTCTGTCTCTTATACACATCTCCGAGCCCACGAGACTGCAGCTAATCTCGTA
>USBH01000221.1 GCA_900552925.1 uncultured Oscillospiraceae bacterium | reverse complement strand
TCTAATTCGTCGGCAGCGTCAGATGTGTATAAGAGACAGATCCTCGCCTTCGTCTCGGTGACGATCGCGTTTTACGACGCGGACGGCGAAGCGTCCCCGCGCCGCCAGCTCGATATCGAGCTGATGCCGGCCGCATCGGTGGAGACCTTCGGCGTCGTGCCCGAAGCTGCGCTCGACTTCAAATACAATGTGCTGCACCTGCAGGGCGAGGAGATCGTCCGCCGCTACGTCGTCAGCGCGGACGGCACGCGCAGTGAGCTGCCTGCGGAATGAATTTTCATTATCCATTAAAAAAACTTGAATTTCCCGCAGAAGTTCTTGACACATATGCCAAAAAACAAGTACAATGACAGTGTAGCCGCGCCGCGCGGGAGCGCGCCGGAAGCGCGGCTGAAGAAAACCCCGGAGGAAAAGGGAAGATTTATGAGAGAAAAAGGAAAAAACACGCAGGAAACTGCGGAGAAGGGCGGTGCTTCAAACGGAAAATCCAAACGGGAATCCGAACAATGCAAGAAATAAAACGCCGCTGGAGCGTGAGTTTGAGCAGTCGCAGACGTACAAGGTCATTCACGAGGTCGGCGATAAGGTGGCGCAGGGACTCAACCAGGCCGGCATCACGAGCGAGACGGTCTCGCGCGGCATCAATGAGGCGGCAAAGGAGATAAACCGCGCCGTGGACTCGCTGAACCGCAGCCTTGGCGGCCGTTCCGCGCAGAAAGGGCGCTACCGGAGCCCGCAGCAGAACCCGGCACAGAACGGCGGCCCCTACCGGTACCCGTATACGAACACGCAGGCGAATGCGCAGTATGCGAACCCGGGCCGGAACGGCCAAAACGCGCAGGCGCCGCAGGGCGGCTACACGTACGCGCCGCCGCAGAACCGCGCGCAGCACGGGCCGTACCGCGCGCCGCGCCCGGTGCCGCCGCCCGTTCGGCCCGGCATGATCGAAAAGCGGCAGCCCTCGAATGCGAAATTCTGGCTGGCCGGCGCGCTTTGCGCGCTGTATGCGCTGACGATGCCGATGTACGACTGGATCCACCTGGTGCCGCTCGCACTCGTCGGCGTCGGCGGCTTCTTCCTCGGCCGCCTGATCTTCAAAGGCAAAAAGTATTATGTCCCGGTGGAGGCGGAAAAGCCGAAGGAAGAGGAAAAACCGAAGCCCGAGCCGAAGCCTGAGCCCGAACCGGAGCGCAGGGCCTCGACCGGCAACCCGGAAGTGGATAAGATCATCGACGAGGGCTACGGCTACCTCAAGCAGCTGCGCGAGGCGAACGACCGCATTCCCGACGAGGTGATGAGCGCGCGGATCAGCCGCATGGAGGCCGCCTCGGCCGACATCTTCGCCTATATCGCCGAAAACCCGGAAAAGGCGCCGCAGATCCGTCGGTTCATGAACTACTACCTGCCCACGACGCTCCGTCTGCTGACGAGCTACGAAAAGCTCAGCCGCCAGCGCGTCAAGGGCGAAAACATCCAGAAGACGATGTTCGAAATCGAGGGCATGATGGAGACGATCGCGGGCGCGTTTGAAAAGCAGCTCGACAGCCTTTTCGGCGAGGACGCGATGGACATCGCCGCGGACATCAGCGTGATGGAGTCGATCCTCAAGCAGGAGGGTCTTTCCGACGACGAGGACGACGAGCTGCCGCAGACGAAAACGGCGGCGCGGGGAAACCGGGTGGAGCAGGTGCAGGCGCCGGGCGGCATGCCGACGCTGGAGCTCGACCCCGATGCAGCGGACAACGGCGAGAAGAAGCCGTGACAGATTGAAGGAGGATTTGGAAAATGAGTGAGTTGAAACTGACGCTGGAGCCGGAGCTCGAGTCGCCGTCCCTCGGGGGCGTGCCGACGCTGACGCTGGACGGCGCCGCGGAGGAGAAAAAGCCGGAAGAGCCGCAGGTGCCGGAGGAGCCGGAGCTGACGCCCGAGGAACAGAAGATCGTCGACGATTTCGTCGAGAAAATCGACATCACCAGCTCGGCGCTCGTCATGCAGTATGGCGCGGGCGCACAGAAGAAGATCGCGAACTTTTCCGACACGGCGCTGCAGAATGTCCGCACAAAGGACCTGGGCGAAGTCGGCGATGAAATTTCCGACCTTGTGGTGGAGCTCAAGGGCTTCGACGTGAGCGAGGAAGAGGACAAGGGATTTTTTGGCTTCTTCAAAAAGCAGGCCAATAAGCTCGACGGCCTCAAGGCGCGCTACGACAAGGCCGAGGTCAACGTCAACAAGATCGCGAGCTCGCTCGAGAGCCACCAGGTGCAGCTGATGAAGGACATCGTCATGCTCGACAAGCTGTATGAGATGAACCTCAACTACCACAAGGAGCTTTCGATGTACATCATCGCGGGCAAGAAGCGCCTCAAGCGCGACCGCGAGACGACGCTCGTCGAGCTGAAGAACAAGGCGCAGCGCTCCGGCCTCGCCGAGGACGCGCAGGCGGCGAACGACTTCGCGCAGCAGTGCGACAGTTTTGAAAAGAAGCTGCACGACCTCGAGCTGACCCGCATGGTCTCGGTGCAGATGTCGCCGCAGATCCGCCTTGTGCAGAACAACGACCGCCTGATGGCGGAGAAGATCCAGTCCACCATCGTCAACACGATCCCGCTCTGGAAGAGCCAGATGGTGCTGGCGCTCGGCGTCGCGCACTCCGCGGACGCGGTGCGCGCCCAGCGCGAGGTGACGGACATGACGAACATGCTCCTCAAAAAGAACGCGGAAAAGCTCAAGATGAGCACGATCGAGACGGCGCGCGAGTCCGAGCGCGGCATCGTCGACATGGAGACGCTGCGCCAGACGAACCAGTCGCTGATCACGACGCTCGACGAGGTCGTGAAGATCCAGGAGGAGGGCAGAACGCGCCGCCGCGAGGCGGAGCAGGAGCTCGGCCGCCTCGAGGGCGAGCTGAAGCAGAAGCTGCTCGATATCCGCACGTAACACGGATTCTGGGCGGCCGGCGAATCAGCCGGCCGCTTCATGCTACAGGCCAGGGCTTTTGATGCAGAAAGGTGATTTTGGTGAAAAAGAAGGAAAAAGTAAGAGGGCGCACAGCGGCGATCATCGGCATGGTCGCGCTGATCGCCGTTTCGGTGCCGGTCGGCTCGTGCGTTTCGCTCGCACGCGAGCGCGGCAATGCGTCCGAGCTGTACCTGTCTCTTATACACATCTGACGCTGCCGACGAATTAGACGGTGTA
>USBH01000220.1 GCA_900552925.1 uncultured Oscillospiraceae bacterium | reverse complement strand
GGCAGCGTCAGATGTGTATAAGAGACAGGTCGAGCAGGCCGTAATTGCCGCACGCGCCGGCTTCGTCCTCCTCCGTCAGCGCGGGATGCGCGAGAAAGCCCAGCGCGCCGAGGCGGTAGTTGATCGTGACGAGGATCTCGCCCTGCTCGACGAGCGAAACGCCCTGATACAGCGGCTCGTCGCCGAGGCCGCCCTGGAAGCCGCCGCCGTGGATCCAGAAATGCACCGGCAGGTCCTCGCCCGCCGCGTTCGCCGGCGTCCAGATGTTCAGGTACAGGCAGTCCTCGCTCTGCGGGTGGTGCAAAAACGCGTCCATGCCGACGAACCCGCCGTTCTGGATGCACATGTCGCCGAACGCCGTGCAATCGCGCACGCCCGCCCAGGCCGGGGCCGGCTGCGGCGCGCGCCAGCGCAGCGCGCCCACCGGCGGCGCCGCGTAGGGGATGCCGCGGAACACCGTGATGCCGTTCTGCTCCACGCCGGAAACCGCGCCGCTCGCCGTCTTTACAATGCCAATCGCCATGATCTTACCTCTCCTAACACGCTTTTCTTTATATTATAAGCCCCGCGGCGCGTCTCCGCCAGAGCAAAAAGCAAAAACCTTAAAAATTTTTGCAACATTTTTGTAAAATACGCGTAATACTTTTTCTGGACATTTCCGCCCTTGTATATTATACTGTACTGGAAGACATATTTTGTAGAAAAAAGTCGTTTTCTACAAGTCACAATTGAGAGGTTTATAAAAAATGTTGGGTTTACGCTTGCTTTTTCGACGGATTCGCGGCTTCAGCTTCGGCCGCATGCTCGTCTATGTGCGCGAGGTCAAAAAGGAAACAAAAATGCCGTGCCTGTTCATCGTGCTCGACATGCTCCTGTGCGTCCTGCTGTACAACGTCGGCTTTTTCGATTACCACATCTTCGGCTTCGTCCATATCCGCCGCCACCGCGACCGGAAGACCTTCTTCACCATGCGCGACAACTGGCGCCTCTGCCGGCTTGTGAACCGGCCGGAGGACGCCGGTGTTTTCCGGGACAAGGTCCTGTTCTGCAGGACGTTCGGCCCATTCCTCGGGCGTGAATATCTGGATCTGCGGCAGACGGACGAAGGGACGCTCGCCGCTTTTCTTCGCCGCCATCCGGTCGTATTCGTGAAGTCGCCCGGCGGCTTCGGCGGCCTCGAGGTCGAGCGGTTCGACGCGTCGGCCGTGAACCTCGGCGACACGGCGCGCGTGCAGGCGCTCCATAACGACTGGGTCGGCCGCGGGCTGTACCTTCTGGAGGAGGGGCTTTCCCAGCACGCCGAGATGCGCGCGCTGTACCCCAAGTCGATCAACACGATCCGTATCGTCACGCTCGCGGACGAAGACGGCGAGCCGCACCTGCTGTACGCCTTTCTGCGCACGGGTCGCGGCGGCGCTTTTGTCGACAACACGACGAGCGGCGGGCTCTCGGCCCTGATCTGCTCCGACGGCGTGATCCGCCGCCCCGCGCTCTCCGACAAGACCGGCGAGTATTTCGACGCGCATCCCGACACCGGCTGCAGCTTCATCGGCTTCCGCGTCCCGTGCTACAAAGAGGCCGTCGAGCTCTGCCGGCGCGCCGCGCGCGTGCGGCCGGGCATGCGCTACGTCGGCTGGGACGTCGCCGTGACGCCGGACGGCCCGGTGCTCGTCGAGGGCAACGACCTGCCCGCCTACGACGGCCAGATCTACCACCAGCAGGAGCACCCCGGCCGCGGCCTGAAGCCGGCCGTCCGCGCGATCGTGCCGCAGCTTTAACCGCAGCAGCTCTGCATACAACAAAACGCCCGCCCCCAAAGGAATGCCTTCCTTTCCGGGGCGGGCTTCGCTTTTTCAGGTTTCTGCCCAGGCCGCAAGGCCCGCTTCGATGATCTGCCGTCCGCTCTCAAACGTGGTTTCGCCGCCCTGCGCGTACTTGTCGAAATCGACGCAGAAGCACGAGAACGCCAGCACCTTTCCCGTGCGCATGACGGCGCGGACGTTGCCGAGCACCGTTTCGAGCGCATGCCCGCCCGGCTCCGGGCGGAAGTAGGCCGGTATGTATTCGTTCCGCAGGATGTCGACGTCGACCATCAGATAGATTGCGTCCACCCTGTCGGCCAGCGCCTGCACGCGCGCGGCCCAGCGCGCTGTGTCCGCAAATTCCGCGGGCAAAACGCGGTCGATGCCCGCGCGGGCGAGGTTTTCGTATTCCTCCGCGCCGCTGCAGTGCCCGTCGCCAAGGAGGATCTCCCCGGCTGTCAGCGGGCGCGCCATGCGGCAGAAGTCCCGGCCCCAGTCCCGCATCGTCTGCCCGGCGATCGTCGAGAGCGGCACCGCGACGAAGCGCAGGTCGGGCCGCTCCGTCTCCTCCACGATGACGTTGTCGCAGTGGGCGTCCACCCAGACGAGGCCGACCTTCTTTTCCGGCCCGAGCGCCTGCTGCAGGCCGCCGAGCACCGCCGGCGCGAAGGCGCAGTAGCCCGACGACGTCAGGATGCGGTCCCCCGCCGCGGCCGCCCTGCGGCAGGCTTCGGCGAAGTGCAGCGGGATCGCCTCGTGCGGCGCAAGCGCCGGGTACGGCGCGCCGGTGATCTCCTCCACGGTATACGGGAGCCCGGCTTTGCCGTACGTGCCCTTTTCGCGGTACAGGTCGACCGACCGGCGCGCGCCGGAAAACGGGCGGCGCTCCGAAACCGCGCGCGCATGGTCCTCCCGGCACACATGCCACGCCGCGTACAGATACGGGTACTCGAGCACGGCGAGACACCGCGCGTTGCTTTCGGTTTTCTCCACGATACATTCCCCTTTCCTGAAGCAAAACGCGTCGGTGCAAAACCCAGCACCGGCGCGCCTTTATTTTCTCCGCTCCGCAAAGAAGCGCCGCAGAAGCGCGCCGCATTCCTCGCCGAGCAGGCCCTTGTACAGCGCAGGCCGGAAGGCCCGCGGCAGGCGGATCACGGAAACGGCCGTGCCGCACGCGCCCATGACCTCATCCTCCGCGCCGTAGACGATCCGCTCGACGTGCGCGTTGACGGCGGCGCCGGCGCACATCGGGCAGGGCTCGAGCGTGACGTACAGCGTGCAGCCCGAAAGGCGCCAGTCCCCGAGCGATGCGGCCGCCTGCTCCATCGCCTCGAGCTCGGCGTGCCCGAGCACGCTGCGCGACGCCTCCTGTCTCTTATACACATCTGACGCTGCCGACGAATTAG
>USBH01000219.1 GCA_900552925.1 uncultured Oscillospiraceae bacterium | reverse complement strand
ACGAGATTAGCTGCAGTCTCGTGGGCTCGGAGATGTGTATAAGAGACAGAAGCGACACCCCTTTACCTGCAAAATTTCTCCGCGATGTACGCCCGCGCGGCGCGGTCGGCCTCGAGCACATCCCCGACGCAGGCGACAGGCTGCGCCGGGAACGTATCCGCCACCGCGCAGACGGCCTCGCCGATGTCGAGCCAGCCGATCTTCTCCTGAAGGAACAGCGCCACGGCCGCCTCGTTGGCGCCGTTGACCGCGGCCGGCACCGTGCCGCCGCGGCCGATCGCCCGCTTGCACGCGCCGAAGCACGTGAACGTCTCCTCATCCGGCGCAAAAAACGTGAGCTTCTGCCAGTCGGCGAGCGAGAGCCGCCGCACCGGCGACGGGTAGCGGCGCGGATACGTCAGCGCATACTGGATCGGGATGCGCATATCCGGCACGCCGAGCTGCGCGATCACCGAGTTGTCGCGGTATTCGATCAGCGAGTGGACGACGCTCTCGCGGTGCACGACGACGTCGATGTCCGCGGGGGCCATATCGAACAGCCACTTTGCCTCGATAAACTCGAGGCCCTTGTTCATCAGCGTGGAGCTGTCGATCGTCACCTTCGCGCCCATGTCCCAGTTCGGGTGCTTGAGCGCATCGGCCGGGCGCACGTCCCGCAGCGCGTCGCGGTCCCGGCCGAAAAACGGCCCGCCCGACGCCGTTAGTATAACCCGGCTGAGGTCGGATTTTGTGTGCATGCCCTGCAGGCACTGAAAAATCGCGGAGTGCTCGCTGTCGACGGGCAGGATCTCCACGCCGTTCTCCTTCGCCGCCTGCATGACGAGCGCGCCGCCCGCGACGAGCGTTTCCTTGTTCGCGAGCGCGAGCTGCTTCTTCGCGCGGAGCGCTGCGAGCGTCGGCTCGAGGCCGACCATGCCGACGACCGAATTGAGCACGATGTCGGCTTCCTCCAGCGCGGCGAGCGCGCACAGCCCTTCCATGCCGCTGTAGACGCGCACGTCGCAGTCCCGCACGGCGGCGCGCAGCTGTTCTGCCGCCTGTAAATCAAAAACCGCAACTGCTTGCGGTTTGAATTCCCGGATCTGCGCTTCGAGCAGCCGGATATTGGAGTGCGCGGCGAGCGCCGTCACTTCGACGGCGCCGTCGCCCTCCTTCTGTATGCAGCGCACGACGTCGAGCGCCTGTGTGCCGATTGAGCCCGTAGAACCGAGCAGTGCCAGCTTTTTCATCAGATCACAGTCCTTTCCGTCAGGAGACCATCGGCAGCAGGCGCAGCACGAGGTAGACGAACGGCGCGGTGAAGATCACGCTGTCAAAGCGGTCGAGCACGCCGCCGTGCCCCGGGATCACGTTGCCGAAATCCTTGATGTGGCAGCTGCGCTTGATGAGCGAAAAGCTCAGGTCGCCGAGCACGGAGACGAGCGAGCCGAACAGGCCGATGACAAACAGCGTCAGCAGATGGATCTCCCGCGTGCCGCCGTAGAATACCTCGGCGAAAACCCAGCCCCACAGCTCGAGGATCACAATGCTTGAAATAACGCCGCCGATCAGCCCCTCCACGGTCTTTTTCGGGCTGATCTCCGGGCACAGCTTGTGCTTGCCGAAAAGCTTTCCGACAAAGAACGCGCCGGCGTCCGGGATCCACGCCGCAAAGACGCAGATCAGCGCGTAGAACATGCCGTGCTCCGCATGCAGGCCGCGCACAAGCACGATCGTCTGCAGGCCGAGCGGGATGATCACCACCATGCTGTACACGACCGCGATCTCCTTAAACGAGATCTCCCTGTGGTTCGCGAGCAGCGCGCCGAAAACGCAGGCCGTGAACGCCGCGTAAATGTACAGGTTCGCGTCCTGAAACTCACAAAACTGCACGAGCACCGCAGTCGCGAGGCTCGGCGCCGTGATGTACCAGCGTTTCGACAGGCCGAGCGCCTTGATGACCTCGTACACGGCGAGCGCCGAGATCAGTGCGATCGCGATGTTCAGCGCCAGCGGAAACGAGCGGTTGAACACGATGATCGCGAGAAAAAAGATAATCAGAATAATTCCGGAAAAAATCCTGTCCTTCATAGGCAGTTCCTTTCATGCGCAGAAAATGCAGTCATACGCCGCCGAAGCGCCGGTTCCGGCGATTGAATATCTCGATCGCCTGATCCAGATGCTTCGGCTTGAAATCGGGCCAGAGAATGTCGAAGGAGACAAACTCTGCGTAAGCGCTCTGCCACAAAAGGAAGTTTGAGAGCCGCTCCTCGCCGCTCGGGCGGATAATGAGATCGGGGTCGGGCTGACCGGCCGTGTAAAGCGCGCCGGAGATCGCCGCCTCGTCGATGTCGCCGGGCTCGAGCGCGCCGTCCTGCACGCGCTGCGCGAGCGCCCGCGCCGCATGCACGATTTCCGCGCGGCCGCCGTAGTTCATCGCGAGGTTCAGAACCATGCCGGTCTTCGGGGCGCTCGCCTCTTCGACGCGGTGAATCAGCGCCTGCAGCTCTTCGTTGAATGCGGAAACGTCGCCGATGAAGCGCACGCGGATGTTTTCGTCCATGAAGTCCCGCAGCGCCTCCTCGAGGTACTGGTGAAAGAGCTTCATCAGCGCGGAAACCTCCTCCGCGGGGCGGTTCCAGTTTTCGGTGGAAAACGCGTAGACCGTGAGGTACTTCACGCCGATCGAGGACGCGTACCGCGTGATCGTGCGGAAATTCGACGCCCCGGCGGTGTGGCCGGCCGTGCGCGGCAGGCCGCGCTTTTTGGCCCACCGGCCGTTTCCGTCCATGATGATGCCGATATGCTGCGGAACCGCTGACGGTCCCGCCTTGCTTTGTGATGCCATTGCTTTACGTCCTTTCCTCTGTATTCCGGCACGGCCGGGAAATCAGATGGTAAGGACTTCCTTCTGCTTCGCCGCGGAGCGCTCGTCGACGATCTTCGTGCTCTTGTCCGTGATGTCCTGCGCCTTCTTTTCGGCCTGCTTGAGGTCGTCTTCGGTCAGCTCGCCGTCCTTCTTCATCGCCTTGAGCTTTTCGATCGCGTCGCGGCGGATCGAGCGCAGCGCGATCTTCGCGTCCTCGGCCATCTTGCTGACGTCCTTCACGATCTCCTTGCGCTTCTCCTCGGTGAGCGGCGGGAAAATGAGGCGGATCGTCTTGCCGTCCGACTGCGGGTTGATGCCGATGTCGGAGGTCTGGATCGCGCGCTCGATCGCGCGGCAGACGGAACCGTCCCACGGC
>USBH01000218.1 GCA_900552925.1 uncultured Oscillospiraceae bacterium | reverse complement strand
GTATAAGAGACAGGTAGTGCGGGAACTGCTCGACGAAATCGAACAGCTTACGGAAGGTGCGCTCGTCGATCTGCATCGGCACGTGCTCGCCGCAGAAGACGATGCAGTGCTCGTTGTAGTAGACGTACGGCGAATACTGGAAGAACCAGTCCGCGCCGTTGATCGTGACCGGCACCGCGCGGTGGTTCTGCCGCGCCGGGAAATCCATGCGGCCCGCGTAGCCGATGTTCTCCTTGCAGAGCATGCAGGCCGGATAGCCCGAGGCCTTCATCTTCTTGGCCGCAGCGATCGCCTTCGGGTCCTTCTCGGGCTTTGAAAGGTTGATCGTGATGTCGATGTCGCCGAAGCGCGGGTCGCGGTACACCCACTTGAGGTCGCGCGCGACGCGCTCGCGGCGGATGTAGTTGCAGTCGCCGCAGAAGCGGTAGAACCAGTCGGTCGCCTTTTCCGGGGACTGCGCATAGAGCGCCTTGAACTTTGCGTTGACCGCCGAGGGGCGCATCGTCAGCAGGCCCATCAGCTTCGTGTCGAACAGGTCGCGCGCCGTCACGCCGTCGCCGATGACGCCGCGCGAAACGGCTTCGTCGCAGAGCGTGTCCAGAAGCGCGCCGAGGCTTTCATACTGTGCCGGCGGCTCCTCCTTCCAGTCGTCCTCACCGAACGCCTCGAGCAGCCGGTTGCGCGTGTAGATCGCGTCGTCCGGCTCGATCAGCCCCGTTTTCACGCCGTATTCGACGAGCGCTCCGATTTTTCCGTACAGCATAAAATCACCCTCCTGTTTCCTTTCCCGCCCGGCGCTGCCGCCGAACGGGCTCGCGGGGCGTTTCGCCGTCCCGCATGCCTCTTTGCTTCTGCGTTTTACGGCTGCGCGGCAAAGCGCAGCGTGAAGATCAGCGCGTCCTCGCGGGGCGCCGTATAGAAATTGCGCCGCACACCGGCCTGTTCAAAGCCGAGCGACGTGTAAAGCGAAACTGCCGGCCGGTTCGACGCACGCACCTCGAGCGTGATGAACGCGCCGCCGTCCGCCTGCGCGCGCCCGATCAGCGCCGCCGTCAGCGCGCGGCCGATCCCCTTCCCGCGGTGCGCGGGGAACACGGCGATGTTGTCCACATAGCTTTCGCCGAGCACCGTGTGCATCCCGGCGTAGCCGAGCACGTCGCCCGCCTCCACGGCCGCGATGAAATACGCCGCGGGGTTCTCCGTCTCCTCCAGAAGCGACTTTTCGCTCCACGGCTCCGAAAAGCACAGGCGCTCGAGCGCCGCGATCTGCGGGACGTGGCAGGCCTGCATCCGGACGATTTCCATTGCGCTTCCCCCTTTCAATGCTGCCGGCCGCCGGGCCGGGCGCCGCTATGGACTCCGCTCAAAAGCCGAGGTAGTGCTGGAAGCGCTGCAGCTCCTCGCACAGCTTGTCCCGGCAGCGGCGGTATGTATCGAGATCGCCGCCGAACGGGTCCTCGATGTAATGCGGCACGTAGATCCGCTCGGCCGGCACGCCGGCCTGCGCCAGGATGTACGCGTGCGTCTTGGACATCGTGAAGTACACGTCCCAGATGTCGATCTCCTCCGGCGTGAAGCGCCGCGTGATGTGCCCGCTGATGTCGACGCCGATCTCCCGGCAGACGGTCACCGCGTTTTCCGCGGGGCGCTCGCCCTCCACGGCCGAAAGGCCCGCGCTCTGGCACATGATGTTCTCGAATCCGCGCTGCTCCATATCGTGGCGGAAAATGCCCTCCGCCATCGGGCTTCTGCACGTATTGCCCGTGCAAACAAACAGTATCTTCATTTTCGTTTTGTACCTCTTGCTGTGGTGATTTTCCCGGTTTCAAGCCGCATTTCGGCCCGGAATCCGGCTGCGGCGCGGGCTCCCTCCCCCGCATGCCGCGCAAAACCGCACGGGCAACAAAATAAAGCACGCCGCACGGTATATGAACAATATACCACAGCCGGCGTGCAATTTCCACTGCATTTTGTAGCTGTATTCAAAAAAATCCGTGAACATTCTGCAAACGACCGCTCACAGCCTGCGGTAAACCAGGAACCGGAACTTGATCTCGGTTTGCAGCGTATCGAGCCGCCGCAGCCGCTCGCCGCCCGCAACGTCCGTCTTCCAGTAATACGGCGTCATGGAGAACAGCGCCTCGATGTTTTCCGCGCCCTCGACGGTGATCTCCCGCCGCACGCTTTCGCTGCCGAGAAATGCAAAGCCCTCGTAGTCGGTGTCGCGCTCCTCGTTTTCATACGGCGCGGCGTACAGCACTTCCTTCATGCCGTAGAGGTGGCGCGCGCCGGGTACGGCGAGGATCATCACGCCGCCGGGCTTCAGGACACGGCGGAACTCCGCCGGGACGATCGGCGCGAAGACGTCGGTCAGCACGTCGGCGCTTTCCGCCGCGCAGGGGATGTGGAACAGGCTCGCGACCGCAAAGTCGATGCCCTTGTACCTGCCGGCCGCCGCCTTGACCGCAAACTTGGAAATGTCGATGCCCGCCGTGCCGCCGCCCTTTTCCCGCGCGGCCTGCGCGAGTGCCGATGTGTAGAAGCCCTCGCCGCAGCCGGCGTCCAGCACGGCGCCGCCCTGCGGCAGGTACTCCGCCGCAAGGCGGCACAGCGCGTCGCGGAACGCGTCGTAATGGCCGAGCGCCAGAAACCGACGGCGCGCGTCGACCATCTGCTTTGTGTCGCCGGGCACCTTCGCGTGCATCTGCTGCACCGGGAGCAGGTGCACGTACCCCTGCCGGGCAATATCGAAGCTGTGGCCCTGCGGGCAGACGAGCGCGCTTTCCCGCCTTTCGAGCGGGCCGCCGCAGGTGGGACAACAGAAGATCATGCGCTCACCCCTTTGCCGCGTACCAGCTCTGGCCGCTCTTCGCGTCGGCGATCATCGGCACGCTCAGGGAGACGGCGTTTTCCATCTCCTCGGCGAGGATCTTTTCGACCCGCGCGGTCTCCGCATCCGGACATTCGACGATCAGTTCGTCGTGCACCTGCAAAAGGATGCGGCTTTTATAACCGCCCTGTTCCAGCATTTTCTGCACGTTCACCATGGCAATTTTTATAATGTCCGCCGCCGTACCCTGTATCGGCGTGTTAATGGCGGTACGCTCCGCAAAGCCGCGCAGGTTAAAATTGCGGCTGTTAATATCCGGCAGGTAACGCCTGCGCCCGAACAGCGTCTGCACATAGCCTGTCTCTTATACACATCTGACGCTGCCGACGAATTAGACGGTGTAGA
>USBH01000217.1 GCA_900552925.1 uncultured Oscillospiraceae bacterium | reverse complement strand
CACCGTCTAATTCGTCGGCAGCGTCAGATGTGTATAAGAGACAGGAAAGGGATAGGACGGAAATGAAAATCATTATTGCCGGAGACGGAAAGGTCGGCCTTGCGCTGACGCGTTTGCTTTCCGAGGAGGGCCATGATCTTGTGACGATCGACACGAACCGCGAGGTGCTGGAAAGAAGCGCGCAGCTCTACGATGTGATGGCGGTCGTCGGCAACTGCGCGACGATGGCGACGCTTCGGGAGGCCAATGTGGAGCAGGCGGACCTGCTGATTGCGGCGACGAGTGCGGATGAGATCAACCTGCTTTGCTGCCTCACGGCGCGCAAGCTGAATCCCTCGCTGCACACGATCGCCCGCGTGCGCAGCCCGGAGTACCTCGAGCAGCTCTACCTGATGCGGGAGGACTTCGGCCTTTCCATGCTGATCAACCCGGAGCGCGAGGCGGCGAAGGAGATCTTCCGCCTTTTGAAGATCCCGGGCTTTTTAAAGCGCGAGACCTTTGCGAAGGGGCGCGTCGAGATCGTCGAGCTGCGCGTGCTCGAGAACAGCCTGCTTGAAAACGTCAGCCTGAGCCGCCTGCCCGAAGTGCTCAGCGGCTGCCGCGTGCTCGTCTGCGCCGTCATCCGCGGCGGCAAGGTGATCATCCCGAGCGGCGACACGATCCTGCGGCGCGGCGACCACATCTACGTCACGGCGCCGGTCACCGTTCTGTCCGAGCTCGTCAAGCGGCTCGGCATCCCGCAGAAGAAGATCCGCCACGCGATGTTGATCGGCGGCGGGCGCGTCAGCTACTATCTGGCGCAGAGCCTGCTCGGCGCGGGCGTGCGCGTGAAGATCATCGAGCAGAAGCCGGAGCGCTGCCAGCAGCTTGCGAGCATGCTGCCGCGCGCCTATATCATCGAGGGGGACGGCTCCTCGCAGAGTGTGCTCGAGACCGAGGGCATCGCCGAGACGGACGCGCTCGTCACGCTCACCGGCCTCGACGAGCAGAACGTCATCATGTCGCTTTACGGAAGCGCCGAGGGCGTGCCGAACGTCATCACAAAGGTCAACCGGATGGAATCGACCGGCATGCTCGAGAACCTTTCCGTCGGCAGCGTCGTCAGCCCGAAGGAGCTGTGCTGCGCGCACATCGTGCAGTACGTGCGCGCCATGCAGAACCAGACCGGCGCGGCGGTCACGCTGCACCGCATCGCCGACGGCCGCGCCGAGGCGCTGGAGTTCGTCGTCCATAAGAATTCGCGCTACATCGGCGAGCAGCTCAAGGATCTGCGCCTGAAGCCGAACGTGCTGATCTCCTGCATCACGCACAGGGGAAAGACGATCCTGCCGGAGGGCAGCTCCTCGTTCCAGATCGGCGACACGGTCATCGTCGTGACGAGCCGCGAGATGCCGATCCTCCAGTTCAACGATATTTTTGCATAGGACGGTCATGGCCAATGAATATTAAAATGTTAAGTCAGATCACCGGCCTTACGGTGCTGCTGACGGATGTTTTTCTGGTTGTGCCGCTTCTGATCGCCCTGTACGACGGGCAGCCGCGCAACATTGCGGCCTATGCGGTCACGATGGTGCTGATGGCGGTTGTCGGCCTTGCGCTGGTGCTTTTCAGCCGGGGCGGCAGCCGCAGCTTCTACGCGCAGGAGGGCTTTGCGGCCACGGGCATCTCGTGGATCGTGCTCTCGCTGTTCGGCGCGCTGCCCTTCTGCCTCAGCGGGGAGATCCCGAACTACGTCGACGCGCTGTTTGAGATTGTCTCCGGCTTTACGACGACGGGCGCCTCGATCCTCAGCGACGTGGAGGCGCTTTCGCGCTGCAACCTCTACTGGCGCAGCTTCAGCCACTGGCTCGGCGGCATGGGCATCCTCGTGTTCCTGCTCGCCGTCGTGCCGGAGGCGCGCAAGAGCGCGGGCTCGGGCATGTACCTGATGCGCGCGGAAAGCCCCGGGCCGAGCGTCGGCAAGCTGACGCCGCACCTGCGCCAGACGGCGCTGATCCTGTACGGCCTGTACATGCTGCTGACTGCGCTGTGCATCGGCTTTCTGCTGCTCGGCGGCATGCCGCTGTTCGACAGCCTCTGCATCGCGTTCGGCACCGCCGGCACCGGCGGCTTTGCCATCCGCAACAGCGGCATGGCCGACTACAGCGCGTACCTGCAGAACGTCGTGACGGTTTTCATGTTCCTGTTCGGCGTGAATTTCAGCCTGTACTACCTGCTTCTGCTGCGCCAGTTCAAGAGCGTTTTCAAGAACGAGGAGCTGCGGCTGTACGCGGGCATTGCGGTCGGCGCGATCGTGCTGATCACGATCGACATCAGCCGCATGTACGGCAGCGTCCGCGAGGCGCTGCACCACGCGGCGTTCCAGGTCAGCAGCATCATGACGACGACCGGCTTCGCCTCGGTCGATTTCGAGCAGTGGCCCGCCTTTTCGAAAGCGGTTTTGCTGGCGCTGATGTTTGTCGGCGCGTGCGCGGGCAGCACGGCCGGCGGCCTCAAGGTGTCGCGCGTCCTGCTGCTTTTGAAGAGCATCCGCCGCACCGTGCGCCGGGCGATCCACCCGCGCCGCGTGCAGAGCGTCCGGATGGACGGCCGCGTCGTCGATGCGGCCGTCCTGAACAACGTCAACGCCTATCTGGCCGTTTACTGCGTGATTCTGCTGCTGAGCTTCGTCGTTGTCTCGGTCGACGGCTATTCGATCGGCACGAACCTTTCGGCGGTGGCCTCCTGCTTCAACAACGTCGGCCCCGGCTTCGAGCTGGTCGGCGCGACCGGAAACTACGGCCACTACAGCGACGTTTCAAAGCTCGTGCTCACGGCGGACATGCTGCTCGGGCGCCTCGAAATCTTCCCGCTTCTCGCGCTTTTCAGCCCGGACACCTGGAGCCGGAAGCGCTGAGGCGAAAAAGCGAAATACGAAATGCTGCGGCGGGCATAAAAAAACGGCGGGCAAAGGCCCGCCGCAGCATTTCGTATTTTTATGCCCGCCGCCCCGTGCACGGGAAGCGCGCCCGGGGGCACTTTTTGGGCTGCAAAAGCCGTTTGCAGGCGTTTCGCCCGGCTGACAGGCACGCATTTTCCACCGGCTGCTTATTATGGGAGAGGGAAACAAGCAGGAGAGAAAGGAAAGTGATCCAATGAATCCCACGGATTTTCAGGCCGCCGTCGAGCGGCACAAGGCGGATATGCTGCGCATGGCCGCGCAGAGCGGGCAGCCGGAAAACGCGGTAGGCACGCCGA
>USBH01000216.1 GCA_900552925.1 uncultured Oscillospiraceae bacterium | reverse complement strand
CTACACCGTCTAATTCGTCGGCAGCGTCAGATGTGTATAAGAGACAGATGTAGGGGTTCTCGCTGTACTGGTCGAGCAGCGGGTCGCGCAGATCGCCCTCGTCGGCGATCGTGGTGCGGATGGACTCGAGGTCGCCGTGGCGCGCGGCCTCGGTGATCTCGCCGAGCACGAAGCGGTGGTGGTCGCGGGCCGTCTGCGCGTTCGTCACGTTGCCGACCATCGCGTTGAAGTAGTTGGCCTCAGCCTGCAGCAGCGCGTCCCGGAACGCGGCGGTGCAGGTGCGCTCCTTGTACTTGGCCGCGTTGTACGCCGCGCGGGCGGTGAAGGCGATGATCAGGTAGAAAAAGACCGTGAGGAAAAAGCGCGGCGCGTAGGTGTGGATGCCGAACAGCCCGGTCAGGCTTCCGTTTGCGACGAGCAGGCACAGAAGCTGCGCGCAGCAAAGGCCGATGGAGAGCACCGAGAAGCCGCGGTCCGCGAAATAGTGGAAGGGCCGCACGAAGGTGATCAGCGAGAGGAAGGAGAAGAAGAGGTAGATAAGGATGCCGATCACGATGGAGAGGAAACCGCCGGTGCCGAACGGCAGCGCGCCGAGGAAATACTCGGTAAAGGCGGAGAGAAAGCTGTAGTTGCAGATCAGGAGAATCGCGACAAAGAGCTTCTGCACGATGTTGTTCGTATAGAGAAAGACGGCCGCGACGAGCAGCAGAAAGACGTTGATCCCGTTGCCGATCTGCCCGGTCGCGTCGTTAAAGGCGGGGGAGAGGAACAGGTTCAGAAGCAGCGACAGCACGTAAGCCGCGCCGGAAACGATCAGGCTGGTCACCATCCGGAAGCGTCCGTTCAGGATGGCGAGAAAAAGCAAAGCGTTGCACAGAAAAACGACGGGAAGGCAGAGCATGGCGCATTCTCCTTATCATGAAATCTCCGGATCTCGGGCGGGTGCGGCAGGTGATGCTGCGCCCGCAAAAAGGCATAGAATATATATTATTATAACACAGCCTTGTGCGCCTTTCAACAAAAGAATTTCCCTATCGGTCGAAATCCGTTATTTTTTGCAAAAGAATAAAATATACCTTGACAGGTGAGGTATATGCGTGTATTATGTATGTAAGAGATAGAGAATACTTCTCCAGACAAAAGGAAAGGAGCGGTTTGCCATGGCGATTGCAGCGGATTTGATCCGCGGGCATACGGATACGATCATTCTGGCGCAGCTCACGCACGGCGACAGCTATGGGTACAACATCAACCGCGTGATCCAGCAGATCACCGGCGGGCAGTATGAGCTCAAGGAAGCCACGCTGTACACGGCGTTTCGCCGGCTTGAGCAGAACGGGCTGATCGTCTCCTACTGGGGCGACGAAAACACGGGCGCGCGCAGGCGGTATTACTCGATCACCTCCGCGGGGCGGGCGTACTATGAGACGCTGCTTGCGGAGTGGGAGTATTCCCGGAATATCATCGAGCAGCTGATTCGGTGAGGCACATCTTCGGGGCCCGGCGCTGCGGCGGCCGGGATCGGTTCCGAGAAATGAAGGAGTGAGATTCAAATGGAGTACAACATCAGGGCGTATGTCGACGAGCTCTTCCGCGATGCGCCGGACACGCAGCGCGCCTATGAGATGAAGGTGGAGCTGGTGCAGAACCTCGTGGACAAGTACAACGACCTTGTCGCCTCCGGCAAATCGGAGGAGGACGCCTACAACATCACGATTTACGGCATCGGCGACATCTCGGAGCTTCTCGAGGAGATGCGCCGGGAGGAGCCGGCGCAGCCGTTTTTCGGGCAGCAGAGCGGCGGCTACTACACGGCGATGAGCTACTTCCGTCGCCGCAGCGCGGCCATGATCGCCGTCGCCGTTGCGCTGTACATCTTCAGCATCATCCCGGTCGTCGTGCTCGGCGTGCTCAGCGCGGTCGTGCACGAGGAGTATCTGGCGGCGCTCGGCGTTGCGGGTATGTTCACGTTTGCGGGCATCGCCACGGCGCTGCTGATCTGGAACGCACTGACAAAGCCGAAGGTTGACGACCCGCCCGAGATCGTGGTCGACCTGTACAACCGCAAGAAGGGCGGCAGCCCGGTGCTCAAGGCCGTGGAGTCCGGCTTCTGGATTCTGGTCGTCGCGGTGTATTTCCTGCTGAGCTTTCTGACGCACCGCTGGGACATCACCTGGCTCATCTTTCTTGTCGCGCCGGCCGTTTGGGGCATTCTGCATGCGGCGGCCAGCCGTAAATGACCGGGAAAGCGGGGGATTGTGATGAAAACACAGAAGGTATTGAAAATCACGGCGCTGAGCTGCGTTGCGGTCTTTGCGCTCGGCGTGCTCATTTTCGGACTCGTGACCGGCTTCGGCATCGAGGACGTCCGGGCGCTGTTTGAAAAGCCCGCGGAAAGCGGGTACGACACGCCGTACACGTATACGGAGGACCTCGATTATCTCGACGAGCTCGTGATCGACTGGCCCGGCGGGCCGGTGACGCTTTCGCTGTACGACGGCGACGTCGTGACGGTGACCGAGACGGCGCGGCGCGCGCTCGAGGAAGAGGAGAAGCTGGCGTTGGAGATCGACGGCGGCACGCTCTCGATCCGCTGGAACGGCGCGTGGCTGCAGGCCGGCATATCGGACGACGAGGCCAAGCGGCTGGAGGTGCAGGTGCCGCAGACGCTTGCCGAGGACCTCTCCGCCGTTTCCATCCGCACGTCTTCGGGCGACGTTTCGGCATCCGGCTTCGCGGCGCGTGAAATTTCGCTGGAGACAGTTTCGGGCGACATCGACGCGGCGGCGCTGCGCGCCGGCCGCCTGACGCTCAACTCCGCCTCCGGTGAGATCCGCGGGGAGAATCTCGAGGGCACGGAGAACGTCACGGCCGGCAATGTTTCGGGCGAGACGGCGCTCACGGGCGTGCAGGCCGGAGCGCTTGCGCTCTCCTCGACCTCCGGCGCGGTCGCGGCCGACGGAACGGCCGAAACGCTGACCTGCCGCTCCGTTTCCGGCGCCGCGTCGCTGACGCTGCGGAGCTGGCCGACCGAGGCCGAGATCTCCACGGTCAGCGGCGCCAGCTCCACGTTGCCCGACGTTGTGGAGATGCGCAGCGCCGCCTCCCCCGCGCCGAGCGTGTAGGTGCCGCCTTCCTCCGCCGCGTCAAAGCCGCAGTCCGTTTCGCCGGACACCGTGGAAACCGCGCACGCAAAGCCGCTTTCGTCGGCCGGCCCGCGCACCGCAACGCCGCCGCCTGTCTCTTATACACATCTCCGAGCCCA
>USBH01000215.1 GCA_900552925.1 uncultured Oscillospiraceae bacterium | reverse complement strand
ATCTACACCGTCTAATTCGTCGGCAGCGTCAGATGTGTATAAGAGACAGGTAGAGCTCGGCCTCCGTCTTGTGCTCGGCGTTCGCCGGGATGCACATCGCGTCGACAAAGTAGTTCGTGCCTTCCTCCGGGATCACGAACTCGATGTTGTCGTTGTTCTCGACGAGGATGCCGGCGTCGCCCGAGTAATACGGCGCGAGCCACGCCTCGCCGCTCTCCATCTTGTCGAAGATCTGGTCCATGACGTATGCCTGCACGAGCGGCTTCTGCTCCTTCAGGAGCATGGCCGCCTCCTCCCACTCGCCTTCGTCCGTCGTGTTGAGCGAGAAACCGAGGCGCGCCTGCGCGATGGCGAACGCGTCGCGCGGGTTGTCGAACATCAGGATCTTGCCGCTGTACTGCTCGTCCCAGAGGATCGACCAGCTCGTGACCGGCTCCGTGACGTAATCGGTGTTGTAGAACAGGCCGACCGTGCCCCAGGTGTACGGCACGGAGTGCACGCTGCCGGGGTCGTAGTCCGGGTCGCGGAACTCCTCATCGATGTACTGGAAATTCGGGATGTTCGAAAAATCGAGCTCCGCCAGCATGCCCTCCTCGATCATCTTCGAGATCATGTAGTCGGAGGGGATGATGACGTCGTAATTCGCGCCGCCGCCCGCGAGCTTCGAGTACAGTGATTCGTTGCTGTCGAACGTCGTGTAGTTGACCTCGATGCCGGTGCGCCGCGTGAACTCCGCGTTGATGTCGAGCGAGCCCTCAGTGCCGTTCGCGATGTACTCGCCCCAGTTGTAGACGTTGATCGTCACGCCGGTCGGCTCCGCGTCCGGGTACTCGTCCGAAAAGTCCCAGCCGGCTTCCTCCGCCGAAACCGGGAGCGCCGCCATGCCGAACAGCAGCATGCAGAGAAGAAAGATCGAAAACGCTTTTTTCATATCGCACGCTCCTTTTCCTCCGCGCGGCGGGCCTTGCGCTCATCGCGCGCCTGCCGCACATTGATGATGACGAGCAGCACGAGGATGCACGCGAAGAGCACCGTCGAGAGCGCGTTGATCTCCGGCGAGATCCGCTTTCTCGTCATCGAATAGATGTAGATCGGCAGCGTCTGCGTCGTGCCGCTCGTGAAATAGCTGATGACGAAATCGTCGATCGAAAGCGTGAAGGCCATGATCATGCCGGTGACGATGCCGGGCATGATCTCGGGCAGCACCACCTTGAAAAAGGCGCGCACCGGCGGGCAGCCGAGGTCCTGCGCCGCCTCAAAGAGGTTCGGGTTCATCTGCCGCAGCTTCGGCAAAACGGACAGGATCACATACGGCAGGCAGAACGTGATGTGCGCGATGATCAGCGACGCCATGCCGAGGCTGCGCCCGCCGAACAGGCTGACCGCCGCGACGAACAGCAGCATCATCGAAACGCCGGTCACGATCTCGGGGTTCACCATCGGGAAATTCGTGATGTTCATCATGATCTTGCGCGGCAGCCGCTTCATGCGGTTGATGCCGACCGCCGCCATCGTGCCGAGCACCGTCGCGCAGACGGCGGAAACGACCGCGATGATCAGCGTGTTCAAAAGCGCTTCCAGAATATAGCGGTCCTGGAAAAGGCGCTCATACCAGCGCAGCGTGAAGCCGCTGAACACCGTGCGGCTCGAGGTCTCCGTATCGTTGAACGAAAACACGATCAGGACGAGGATCGGCGCGTAGAGGAAGACAAAGATGAGCGCCGTGTAAATCTTCGATACGATTTTCACAGGATCATCCCTCCCCCCATATTCTCGTCGCCGTCGTCGAACTGGTTCATGATGCCCATGCAGATCAGGATGATGACCATGAGCACGAGCGAGATCGCCGAGCCGAGGTTCGGGTTGTACGCCGAGCCGAGGAACTGCATGTCGATGAGGTCGCCGATCAGCAGGTTTCCGCCGCCGCCGAGCATCTTCGAGATGATGAACGTAGAGACGGCCGGGACGAATACCATCGTGATGCCGGAAATGACGCCGGGCATGCTCATCGGCAGCACGACCTTGAGGAACACCTTGCGGTCGTTCGCGCCGAGGTCCTGCGCCGCTTCGATGACGCTGTTGTCGATCTTCGTCAGCACCGAGTAAATCGGCAGAATCATGTACGGGATATAATTGTATACCATGCCGAGCACGACCGCGCCGGCCGTGTTGATCATGTGCACACGCGGCAGACCGATGGCGGCCAGCATGTTGTTGATCAGGCCGTTGTCCTCGAGCAGGGACATCCACGCGTAGGTGCGCAGCAGGAAGTTCATCCACATCGGCAGCATGACGAGCATGATCATCACGCTCTGCCGCTTGGCCTTCATCTTCGAGATCGTGTAGGCGAGCGGGTAGCCGAGCAGCAGGGAAATCGCCGTCGCAATCGCGCCGAGCCAGATCGAGCGCAGGAACACGTTCGAATACTGGCCGACGCGCAGGATGTTGTCGAGCGTGAACGCGCCGCTTTTATCGGTGAACGCAAAGAAAACCACAAGCCCCATCGGCACGATGATGAACAGCGCCATCCAGATGGTGTAGGGCGCGGAGATCAGCTTAGCCCGCATCGTCCGCACCTCCCTCTTCCGAAGCCTGCAGCGCCTCCCCCATCTCGTCGCTGAAGGAGCTGTAGTCGCCCATCGTGCCCGAGTAGACGGATTTCGCCATGACGTGGATGTCGTCCGGCGTCAGCGCGAGGCCGATGCGGTCGCCGACCGAAGCCGAGTCCGTCGTCTGGATCATCCACTTGAAGCCGTCGACGTCGACGATGATCTCGTAGTGGACGCCCTTGAAGGTCACGCTCGTGACCTCGCCGTTGATGTGCGCGGCGGCGGAGCCGGTCGGCACGATGTCGATGTCCTCGGGGCGGATGACGACGTCGACCGGCGCCATCTTGCCGAAGCCGCTGTCGAGCGACTTGAAGCGCTGCCCGGCCACCTCGACGAGATAGTCCTCGATCATGACGCCGTCGAGGATGTTGCTCTCGCCGATGAAGTCCGCAACGAACGCGTTCTTCGGCTCGTTGTATATGTCGATCGGGGAGCCGATCTGCTGGATCTCGCCCTTATCCATGACGACGACGGTGTCGCTCATGGAAAGCGCCTCCTCCTGATCGTGCGTGACAAAGATGAACGTGATGCCGATCGCCTGCTGGATCTTTTTCAGCTCGCTCTGCATATCCTTGCGCAGCTTGAGGTCCAGCGCGGAGAGCGGCTCGTCCAGCAGAAGCACCTTCGGCTCGTTCGCAAGCGCCCGCGCGATTGCGA
>USBH01000214.1 GCA_900552925.1 uncultured Oscillospiraceae bacterium | reverse complement strand
GTATAAGAGACAGGGCGCAGCGGCTCGGCGTGGATGCGGAGCAGGCGCTGTTTGAAGCCTGCCGGGCGTATATCGAAGGTTTTGAAGCGGAAAAATAAAGCAGTTCCTTATCCGGCACAGCCGGGTGATGAATAGAATTTAAAATTTACTGGAGGTTATTCGTTATGAATAAGACAGAACTCGTGGCATCCGTTGCAGAGGCAACGTCCCTGTCCAAGAAGGACGCGGAGAACGCTGTTTCCGCCGTGATCGCTTCCATCACAAAGTCCCTGACCGAGGGCGAGAAGGTTCAGATCGCCGGCTTCGGCACCTTTGAGGTCCGCGAGAGAAGCGAGCGCATCGGCCGCGATCCGAGAACGAGCGAGGAGATCATCATCCCGGCTTCCAAGACCCCGGCGTTCAAGGCCGGCAAGGCTCTGAAGGATTCCGTCAACAAGTAAGACGCGTCCGGGTCAATAAACTGGTGATGGAACGGATCCGTACGGGTCCGTTCTTTTGCGTTTGAAATGCGCGGCAGCGCGGAAAGGAAGAAGTATATGCGGTTGGATAAATACCTGAAGGTCTCGCGCATCATCAAGCGCCGCACCGTCGCGAATGAAGCGTGCGACGCGGGCCGCGTGCTCGTCAACGGCAAGGTCGCCCGCGCGTCGTACGACGTCAAGGTCGGCGACGTGCTGGAGCTGCAGCTCGGCGCCCGCGCGATCCGGGCGCGCGTCGTCTCGGTCAACGAGTACGCGAAGAAGGACGAGGCTGCGATGATGTACGAGGTCATCGAAGAAAACTGAGGCCGTTTTGCGGGAGGAAAAAACATGGATTTTGAAGCACTGGTCCGCGCGGCGGAGGAGACGCTGAACCCCCGCGCGCTTTCGGACAGCGCGGAGGCGGGCTCGGTCGCGGCGGCGCTCGTCACAGACCGCGGAAACGTGTACCGCGGCGTCTGCATCGACACGCCGTGCTCGATGGGCTTCTGCGCGGAGCACGCGGCGATCGCCGCGATGGTCACGGCGGGCGAGAGCCGGATCGAGAAAATCGTCGCCGTCTGCGCCGACACCGGCCTCGTGGCGCCGTGCGGGCGCTGCCGGGAGTTTATGTACCAGATCAATCACGACAACCTCAAAACACAGGTGCTGCTCAAAAGCGGCGCCGTGACGCTCGAAGCGCTCCTGCCGCATATCTGGCAGGACTGATCGGAGACATATCCCGCGCATCTGCGCCATATGCTTTTGTGAGCGGAAGATGGGCCGAGGCCGCCTTGCCGGCTGCGGCCCTTTTTTTGCCCGAAGCGCTTTGCGCGCCTGTGCCGCGCCGCAAAGCCGGAAGCAACGGAAAAGGACGGGTGATACTGTGGCGCAGCAGACGGCGAATGCCAGAAAACATACCTTGCAGATCGAAAACCGGACGCGGCTGGTGGCGGCCGGCGTGGAGCGCGTGGATTTTTTCAGCGACGAGCTGATCACCGCGCAGACGTCGGACGGCCGCATGCACATCAAGGGCGAGGGGCTGTACATCGAAAACCTCAACGCGGAAACGGGCGAGCTGCTTGTCAAGGGCCGGGTCATCGCCCTGTCGTACGACGACGGCGTGAAGCCCGCGAGCGTGCTGGGCAGGATCTTTAAATGAGCGGCGTCGCGCCGGAGGCGATCGCCCTCAGCCTGGTGCTCGGCGTGCTGCTCGGCCTGGCCTTTGCCGCGGTGGAGGCCGTGCGCGCGCTGTTCTCCCTCGGCCGCATCGCGACGGCGGCGCTCGACCTTCTGTTTGCGCTGCTCGCCGCCCTCTCCACGTTTGTCCTGGCGCTTGCCGTAGCGCGGGGAAGCCTGCGCTTTTTTCAGGCAGCGTGCGAGATCATCGGCTTTTTGTGCGTGGAACTGTCGCTGACGCACGCCGTGCGCCGGCTTCTGCCGCGTCTTGTTGCACAGCTTCGCCGCGTGTCGCAGCGGGCAGGAAGGCGGCTGAAACGGGTCGGAAAAATTTTTCTGCGGAAAAAGCATCCATCAAAACCAGAAAGTGAGAAAAAGCGCAGATTTTTTGGGAATAAAGCGAAAAAAAACGAAAAAAAGACTTGAATAACGGCCACCGGCTATTATATAATGGAAAAAGCAAAAGAATGCGGCCGGTCTACCGGCATAAGAAAGGGGAGAGGCCCATGCATGAAGTAAAAACGAAAAAGCGCAAGGGAAGTCTCCTTTTGAAAATCGCTGTGTTCTGCTTCGCCTTTTTTATGGTCTCGATGCTGGTGAGCCAGCAGATCCAGATCAGCCAGAAAAAGGAGGAGCTGGCGGAGCTTGAGCAGGCGCTCGAGGAACAGCAGGTCGTCAACGACGGGCTGCGCTATGATCTTGACTCCGAGGATGCCAACAGCGACGAATATGCGGAAAAGAAAGCGCGCTACGAGCTCGATTACGTCAAGCCGGGCGAGCGCGTGTTTTACAACGTCGGCGGCAACAACTAAATCTATTTTTCAATCCCGGAGGAAATGAAGAGGGTATGCAGGAAACGAAGCTTGAGGTTGGAGCAATTTTTGAGGGCAAGGTGACGGGCATCACGAAATTCGGCGCGTTTGTCGACATCGGCGGCAAAACGGGCATGGTGCACATCTCCGAGGTGGCGCCGGTCTTCGTCAAGGAGATCCGCGATTTCGTGACGGAAGGGCAGGCCGTGAAAGTCAAGGTCATCGGCATCAACGACGACGGCAAAATCAGCCTTTCCATGAAAAAGGTCGACGAGTCCGCGCAGCAGCGCCCGCCGCGGCGCCATGAGGAAGGCCGCCCGCCGCGCCAGAACCGCGTGCGCCGCGAAGCAGAACCGCCTGTGCAGAGCCCCGGCCGCCCGGGCGACTACGAATGGCGCGCCCGCGAGAATTCCGGGTCGTTCGAGGATATGCTGTCGCGCTTCAAGCAGACGAGCGACGAGAAGATTTCCGACCTGAAGCGGGCGGAAAACAAGCGCGGGGGCTACTCGCGCAGAGGCCCGAGAGGAAACTGAACAAGCTGAAGCCACCTGAATCACCGGTTCAGGTGGCGTTTTGTTATGCGCGTTTTCTGCCGGTATATCCGGCGGTACGGCGCGGATGCGCTGCTGCGCTGCCTTGCGCGCAACGAGGCCGCGGGCGTCGTCTAACCACCGGACCGGCGTGTGGGGGGACTACGACGATTTTGCGGATGAGGAAGCGCTGCTGCGGTTTATCCGGAACGGGAAATGAATGATTTGTGGATGAATTTTAAAATTTTGCAATGCGTATTGATTTTTTTATAGAATGTGTTATACTATAGGTACAGACTGTCTCTTATACACATCTCCGAGCC
>USBH01000213.1 GCA_900552925.1 uncultured Oscillospiraceae bacterium | reverse complement strand
AAAGAACGCGACCTGCGCGCCTGCGCCCTCAACCAAACGAGCTTGCGCAAGCAAGCGACCCCGCGGACCTTCGCCGCGGGCCGCGCCCGCCGAAGAACGCGACCGCCGGGCCTGCGCCCTCAACAAAACGAGCTTGTGCACACAAGCGACTCCGCGGACACCCGCCGCGGGCCGCGCCCGCCGCGCCCGCTAGATGGCGAGACCGCCGTCCACGCGCAGGACTTCGCCGGTGATGTACGCCGCCGCGTCGCTCGCAAGGAACGCGACCGCCGCCGCAATGTCCTCCGGCTTGCCCATGCGGCCGAGCGGGATCATCGAGCGCAGGGTGTTGTCCTCGCCGATGTTCTCCGTCATGTCCGTCTGGATGAAGCCCGGCGCGACCGCGTTGCAGGTCACGTTGCGCGAGGCGAGCTCGCGCGCCACCGACTTCGTCAGACCGATCAAGCCGGCCTTCGACGCCGAATAGTTCGCCTGCCCCGCGTTGCCCATGATGCCGGACACCGAGGAAATGTTGATAATGCGGCCGCTCCTTTTGCGGATAAAGCCGGAATAGCAGGCGCGGATCATGTTGAACGCGCCCTTCAGGTTCGTGTCGAGCACCGCGTCGTAATCCTCGTCCTTCATCGAAAGCACGAGGCTGTCGCGCGTGATGCCCGCGTTGTTGACCAGAATATCGATTTTGCCGAGCTCCGCCGTGACCGCCTTGACGGTCTCCTTCACGGCCTCCGCCGACGCGACGTCGCAGCGGTATGCTTTGGCCTCCACGCCCATCGCGCGGATCTCCTCGCAGACGGCCTCCGCCTTGTCGGCGCTGCCCGCATAGATGACGGCGACGTTCGCGCCGTCCGCCGCAAGGCGCAGCGCGATCGCGCGGCCGATGCCTCTCGAAGCGCCCGTGACGAGCGCCGTTTTTCCACTCAGGCTCATGCGTTTTCCTCCCTGACGGCCGCGACCGCCGCCGCAAGCGACGCCGCGTCCTCCACATTATAGATTTTCGCGGTGCGGCTCATGCGCTTGATCAGACCGCAGAGCGTCTTGCCCGCGCCGACCTCGATGAACGTGTCCACACCGTCCTCCAGCAGCTTTTCAACCGTCTGCTGCCAGCGCACCGGGTTCGAAACCTGCTTCACGAGCAGCTCCTTCGCGGTCTGCGCCGTGTACGGCTCCGCCGTGTAGTTCGCGTATACCGGCACCTGCGGCGCCTTCACGTCCATGCCGCCGAGCACCTCGGCCAGACGGATCGACGCGCTCTCCATGAACGGCGAATGGAAGCCGCCGCTCACCTTCAGCGGCACGGCCTTGCCGCCGTTCGACGCCACGTCCTCAATAAAGCCGCCGAGGCTCGACTTGAGGCCCGCCACAACGAGCTGGCCCGGGCAGTTGTAGTTGACCGGGTATACGCCCTGGTGCATGCGGCAGAGCTCCTCCACCTTTTCGTTGCTGAGCTTCAGGATCGCCGCCATCGCGCTGTCGACCTTCTCGGCCGCAGCCTGCATCGCTTCGCCGCGCTTTACGACAAGCGAAAAGCCCTCCGCCGCCGTGAACATGCCCGCGAACGTGACCGCCGCAACCTCGCCGAGCGAAAAGCCGGCGACGGCATCCGCCGCAACGCCCGCCTCGCGCAGCGCTTCGGCCGCCGCAAGATCGACGCAGAACAGGCACGGCTGCGTGTTCTTTGTGATGCTCAGCTCCTCGACCGGGCTTTCAAAGCACTGGGCGATCGTGCCGGGGCGGATCTGCTCCGCCGTGTCGAACACCGCCTTCGCCGCGGGGCTCGCTTCATAGAGGGACTTGCCCATGCCGCTGTACTGCGCGCCCTGTCCCGAAAAAACAAATGCTACTTTACCCATTTCGTCGCTCCGTTCAGTACGTCCTCCGCCTCGCGGAAGATCTCCTCGATGATCTCCTTCGCCGGCTGCTCGCGGTTGACCATGCCTGCGATCTGGCCCGCAAGGAAGCAGCCCGTCTTCTCGTCGCCCTCAACCGCCGCACGGCGCAGCGCGCCGCGGCCGTACGCCTCGAGCTCCTCGTCGGAAATGCTGCTGTACTCCAGGCGGAAGTACTCCTTCGTGTACGGGTTCTTGATGCTGCGCACCGGGTGGCCGAGCCGCTTGCCGGTCGTCATCGTCGCGATGTCGTTCGCCTTCAGGACCTTGTTCTTGTAATTCTGGTGCACGCCGCACTCCTTCGCCACGAGGAAGCGCGTGCCGAGCTGCACGCCGACCGCGCCCAGCATGAAGGCCGCCGCAACGCCGCGGCCGTCGCCGATGCCGCCCGCCGCGATGACCGGGATCGTCACCGCACTCGCCACCTGCGGCACGAGCGTCATCGTCGTCAGATCGCCCACGTGGCCGCCGCTCTCGCCGCCCTCGGCGATCACGGCCGTGGCGCCGACGCGCTGCATCAGCCGCGCAAGGCTGACGGACGCGACGACCGGGATGACCTTGATGCCCGCTTCGATCCACATCTTCATGTACTTCGACGGGTTGCCCGCGCCGGTCGTGACGACCGCCACCTTCTCCTCGGCGACGACCTGCGCGACCTCGTCGGCAAACGGGCTCATCAGCATGATGTTGACGCCGAACGGCTTATCCGTCAGCTCGCGCGCGATCTTGATCTGCCCGCGCAGGTAGTCGGCGTCCGCGTTCATCGCGGAGATGATGCCGAGGCCGCCCGCCTCGGAAACCGCGCCGGCGAGCTTGCCGTCGGAAATCCAGGCCATGCCGCCCTGGAAAATCGGGTAACGGATACCCAGGATGTCGCAAATCGGTGTTGAAATCATCGTGTTTTACTCCTTTCGGATCTGAAAACTTTTTCCTTTATTTATTAGAAAATAAATTGCAGACTGTCGTTTAAGCGGGAGAAACCCCGGCTCAGTACCGGACGATCATTGCGCCGGCCGAGAGGCCGCCGCCGAACGCCGCGAGCACCAGAATGTCGCCGCGGTGGATCTTGCCGGCGCGGTTCATCTCGTCGAGCAAAATCGGCACGCTCGCCGAGGAGGTGTTGCCGTAGCGGTCGATGTTGATGCAGAACTTTTCGGGCGCAATGTCCGGGATGCGCCGGCGCGCCTCGTTGATGATGCGGTAGTTCGCCTGATGCGGGATCACGAGCGCGACGTCCTCGCCGGAAACGCCGGCCTTTTCCATCAGCTCCTTGATGTTGTCCGACATCGCCATGACCGCGAACTTGTACGTCTCGCGGCCGTTCATGCGGACGCTCGTTATTTCCGCGATCTCGTTTTTGTACCACGGGGAGCCGGTGTAGCGCGTCGGGATCGTGATCACGTCGTCGCCGCCCCTGTCTC
>USBH01000212.1 GCA_900552925.1 uncultured Oscillospiraceae bacterium | reverse complement strand
GGCTCGGAGATGTGTATAAGAGACAGGCCCTGGGCCGTACTGACCGCCCTGCACCTGGAACACGGCGTTGTGGCGACGCTTTTTTTCTGCCTGCTTTCCAGCGTGCTGGTCGAGTTCCTGTTCGCCTGGGTGCTGCGCCGCACGATAAAGCTGCGCCTGCGGGACTACTCCGGCTTTAAGTGGAATTTCCGGGGCTACATCTGCGTGCCGCTCGCGCTGCTGCGCGGCGTGATCTTCACGCCGATTCTGATGTTCGTCGTCCCCGTTGTCGGCCTGCTTTTGAATTATGTCAACCGCACGGTCGGCTGGGTCATCCTCGGCGTCTTCCTCGGCATCCTGCTGCTCGACATCGTCATCACGATCATCACGATCGCCAGGCTGAGCCACCAGTTCAAGCGCCTTGCGGAGCTCGGCGCGATGGTGCGGGAAGCGCGCGACGCGCTCGGCAGCGCCGTGACCGAAAAGACGCTGGACGCCGCCGAAGCCATCGACGACCTCGACCTCGACGAAAAGCTGCTCAAGGCGCAGGAGAGCGCCGAGGAGAGCTACACCGCGCTGCTGAACAAGTCGAACTTCTTCAAGCGCCGCTTCCTCAGCGCTTCGCCCGACATGACCTCCGAGCAGTATGAAAAGGAGCTGGACGCATACCGCATCACGACGGCGGAGCGCAAAAAGCGGCGCGCGGAGCGCGAGGCGCGCAACCTCTACGAATACGAGGCGACCTTTGAAAACCCGGAGGACCGCCCGTTCGCCTTCGGCATGAACCTGACGAAGCTCTTCTGGATCTTCCTGATCGGCTGCGTCGTCGGCTTCGTGCTTGAGGAATGTTGGGCGTTCTTCATCGCGCACACGATCGAGCTGCGCGTCGGCCTCGTCTACGGGCCGTTCCAGCCGATTTACGGCGGCGGCGCGGCCATCATCACGCTCTGCCTCTACAAGCTCTACAAGCAGAACAGCGTCGTGATCTTCATCGCAAGCGGCATCATCGGCGCGGCGTTCGAGTACCTGTGCAGCTTGGGGCAGGAAATGGTGTTCGGCACCGTCTCCTGGGACTACAGCGACACGCCGTTCAACATCGACGGCCGCACGAACCTGATGTTCGCCCTGATCTGGGGCACGCTCGGGCTGATCTGGCTCAAGAGCCTTTACCCGGCGATTTCGCGCTGGATTGAAAAGATCCCGAAGCGCATCGGCGGCATGCTGACCGTCGTGCTGGCCGCCTTCATGATCTTCGACGCCTTTATCTCCTGCGCCGCGCTGATCCGCGCCGATGAGCGCAGCCGCGGCGTCCCGGCCACGTCGTCCTTCCAGCAATTCCTCGACCGCAACCTCGACGACGACTATCTGGCGCTCGTTTACCCCAACATGCAGAAGGTGAACGAGGACGGCACGAAGAGCGCGCCGCTCAAGGACATCGACTTTTCCGGCACGGCCGAAGATCTCCAGAGCGCCGAAAACGAATAAAAACGACAAAAAGCGCAGCGGGCTGCCTTTCCGGACGCCCGCTGCGTTTTTGTATGTTCTTTTTACCGTGCGGCGGCCGAAACCGCGGTGGGCCGCGCCTTACCGCGCCAGCGCCCCAGAATTTCTCTTGCCGTATCCGTCATAGCCGCGCCCTCACACCGGCAGGTTTTCGAGCACGTACTGAATGTGCTCGTCCCAGAACGCCCAGCTGTGCGTGCCGGGGAACTCCGCGTAATCGCACGCGATGCCCAGCGCGTCGAGATGCGCCTTGAAGCGGCGGTTCGGCCCGAGCGCCAGCGTGTCCTCCGTGCCGCAGCGCAGGATCAGCTTCGGCAGCGCAGCGCCGCCCGCCTTCGCCTTTTCGGCCAGGCGGAACAGGTTGTCCGCGTCGTTTTGCTCAAACTCCGCCGGCGAGCCGAAGTTCAGGAAAAACTGCATCCCGCGGTCGTAGTCCGCCGGGCTGAGCTGCGCCCGGTTCGCGCGCAGCGTCGCGATGTCCGGCACCGCGCGGACGGCCTCCGGCAGAATGCCGAGGCGGTCGCAGCCCGCGGAAAGCGCGCCGACAACGGAGAATTCCTCCGGCAGCGCGAGGCCGATCTTCAGCGCGCCGTAGCCGCCCATCGAGAGGCCGGCGACGAATTTTCCACCGCGCTCGCGGGAAAGGTTGAAATACCGCGCGCAGACCTCCGGCACCTCCTTCGCGACGAAGTCGAAGTAGCGGAAGCCGTACTGCTGGTTCGTGTACGCGCCGAGGTGCGTCGTCATCATGACGACCGCAAGGCGCTTTTCCGCGACGTACCGCTCGATCGACGTGCGCCGCTGCCAGATCGTCTGGTCGTCGCTCGTGCCGTGCAGCAGGTACAGCGCCGGGATCGGCGCATCGCTTTTCTCCTGCAGGCCGCCGACGCCGATGCCCTGCGTGTTTTCCGGCAGGATGATCGTCAGCGCCGTCTGCATGCCCAGAACGGGCGAAAAATACTTGAAGTCCACAAGTGCCATTTTAATCCCCATTCCTTATTTTTTTGTGCCGGTCGGCGAAGCCGATTGCCGCTTTGCCCGTCGCGGCAAAGGCACAATATACAAAGCCCATGTGCTTTCGGAACATCCGATATGTCACGCGGTCACTGCGCATCCGAAACGAATTCGATAAACCGGCGGAACGCCGCGCGGCCCTCGGGCGTGCATTTGTAGACGCCCGCGTCCTCGAGCACCCGGACGAACACCGCGCCGACCTCGTCCCGCAGGATGGCCTCGGCGTTCTCCGCGTTCAGCGCCGGATGCTTCTGCACGACCGCCTTCGCCCAGTCGGCGTGCTTTGCGATGCGGTCGTCCGCCGCAACGTCCGCGCCGCGCACGAGCGCATCGGCGAGCAGGCGCAGCTCCTCTTTCAAGCGCGACGGCAGCACCGCAAGGCCCATGACCTCGATCAGGCCGATGTTCTCCTTCTTGATGTGGTGCAGCTCGTCGTGCGGGTGGTAGACGCCGAGCGGGTACTGCGCGGTCGTGATGTTGTTGCGCAGCGCGAGGTCCAGCTCGTACACGCCGTCCACGCAGCGGGCGATCGGCGTGATCGTGTTGTGCGGCTCGCCGTCCGTCTCGGCAAAGATGAACGCCGCCTCGTCCGTGTAGCCGCGCCAGCAGCCGAGCACGCGCGACGCGAGCGAAATCAGGCGCGCCGGCTCCTTCGAGCGCAGGCGCAGAACGGAAACCGGCCAGTTCAGGATGCCGGCCTCGACGTCCTCGAAGCCGCGGATCGTGCAGTGCTCCTCGATGTTCGCCTTCGCCATGGCAAACGTGTAGCGGCCGCCCTGATAATGGTCGTGCGTGAGGATCGACCCGCCGACGATCGGCAGGTCGGCGTTCGAGCCGAGGAAGTAGTGCGGGAAC
>USBH01000211.1 GCA_900552925.1 uncultured Oscillospiraceae bacterium | reverse complement strand
CGAGATTAGCTGCAGTCTCGTGGGCTCGGAGATGTGTATAAGAGACAGGGACAGCGTCTCCTACTACTGCGCGAGCGACAACGCGATCTGCGACCAGCGCGTCTACACCCGCAAGCCGCAGTTCACCTACGGCTGGGACTGGTGCCAGCCCGTGCCGACCTGCGGCATCGGCCGCAGCATCGAGATCGAGGCGTTCAGCGGTGCGAAGGTTTCGGCGGCGCGCGTCGATACGCTGAAGCTCGACGGCGGCGACGCGGAAATCGAGTTCAACTTCGAGATTGAAAAATCCAACATGGTGCAGAGCGCCGAGACGGAGATCGAGTACGCGCTCGAGATCGACGGCGAAACGGTCTACACCGGCCGGCAGACGAAGATGCTCGTCGGCGGCATCAACTACGTTTCGGAGCGCGTGACGCTGAAAGACGCGAAGCTCTGGTGGCCGAACGGCTACGGCGCGCAGAACCTCTACACCTTTACGGCGCGCTGCACCGCGCGGGGCGTCACGAACGAGATGCCGGAGAAGCGCATCGGCATCCGCACGATCGAGCTCGATACCTCGAAGCTCGAGGACGGCTCGCGCAATTTCTTCTTCAAGGTCAACGGCACGCGCATCTTCTGCAAGGGCGGCAACTGGGTGCCGACCGACTCGCTCTACCTGCGCACGCCGGATTCGAGCTATAAAACGCTGGTCAGCGAGGGCGCGGCGGCGAACTTCACGATGTTCCGCATGTGGGGCGGCGGCACGTACGAGCCCGACTGCTTCTACGAGTACTGCTCCGAATACGGCATCCTGCTGATGCACGACTTCATGTACGCCTGCGGCTTCTACCCGGACCACCTCGATTCGTTCCTCTTTGAGGCGGAGCGCGAGGCGGAATACCAGACGAAGCGCCTTGCGCATTACCCCTGCATGGCGGTCTGGACCGGCAACAACGAGATTTCCGAATCGTACAGCGACTGGTTCCCGGCGCCGGTCAAGCCCGACCGCTTCTACGGCGAAAAGGTGTTCAACTATATCCAGCCGCGCGCGGTGCACCGCAACAGCCCGACGGTGCCGTACATGCCGTCCTCGCCGTACTTCGGCGAGCGCGCGAATCTCACCGAGGAGGGCGACGTCCACGCGTGGTCGTACTTCGGCCGCGACCCGAAGACGAAGTTCAAGTTTGTCTATGAGCTCGAGGCGTTCGACCGCATCCCGGCGCGCTTCTCAAGCGAGTACGGCTTCTTCGGCGCGCAGATGGAGAGCACGGTCCGCCGCTACCACGACGGCGAGGAGATGGCGTTTGACGGCGAGATCTGGAAGCACCACGGCGAATTCGACCGCAAGCGCAGCAACATCGACGGCGCGATCAACCGCCACATCACCGACTTCTCCACGCTCGACATCCCGGGCTACCTGACGTACAGCGGCATCATGCAGGGCCTGCTTTATGCGGAGCTTGCCGAGGCGATGCGCCAGAAGCCGTACGGCGCGGGCGACCTGATCTGGATGTACAACGACTGCTGGCCGGAGACGGGCTGGACGATCATCGACTACTATCTGACGCGCAAGATCTCGTTCTACTTCCTCAAGCGCGCGTTCCAGCCGAGAAAGCTGATCATCCGCAAGGCCGAGGGCGGCGCGCGCGTCACGGTGATCAACGAGACGCCCGAGCCGATCACGGCGGAAATCACCTGCGGCTACATGACCTTCGACGGAAAGACGGACAGCCTCTGCACGAAGACGGTCGAGGCCGCGCCGCATTCGTGGCAGCAGTTTGACCTTGCGGTCTGCAACGACCTGCAGAACGGCTTCTACTTTGCAAGCGCCGAGGGCTTCGACACGGCGGACAGCCTGCGCGCCTACTACCGCGACTATGTGTTCCCGGAGAGCCACGCGAAGATCGAAGCGGTCGAGCAGGACGGAAACGACCTGCTTGTCACGGTGTCGGCCGACGTCTACACGCCGTTCGCGTACCTGATGACGAGCGACGACCGCGTCCACTACAGCGACAACTATTTCACGCTGTATCCGAACGAGAAGAAGACGATCCGCGTGGAAAACTGCACCGAAACGCCCGCGCTGCACATCGCGAAGACCATGCCGAGCGACGAGGCGCAGAAAGCAAGCTATACGGATTCCTGGTTCTGAGCACAGGATAACGGTGGAGACCGGCGAAGTGGATAGGCTGCGCGCCGTCCCGCGCCGGAAGCCGCAGAACAGACAGACGCAATAAAAGAAAATTCGGGCCCGCACGCCGGGTCCGCGGCGACGCGGTGCGTGGAAGCTTCCATGCGCCGCACGTCCGCATCATGGAAAGGAGGCATCCGCATGAAACTGACCCCTGAAGAATACCGCCGCCGCGTGGAGGGCTGCTGGATCGGCAAAAACATCGGCGGTACGCTCGGCATGCCGATGGAGTGGAACCGCGCGACGAACGACGTTTCCTACTACACCCACGACATCAGCGGCGAGCCGCTGCCGAACGACGACCTCGACATCCAGGTGCTCTGGCTCCTCGCGCTCGAGGATAACGGGCTCGACCTCGACGCGAAGGTGCTCGGCCGCTATTTCAACGAGCTGATGATCTTCACGCATGCCGAATACGGCACGGCAAAGGCCAACCTGCGCGTCGGCCTGGAGCCGCCGTATTCCGGCATCTACAAGAACGACTTCAAGCACAGCTGCGGCTCGTTTATCCGCAGCGAGATCTGGGCCTGCCTGTTCCCGGGCTACCCGGCGCTCGCCGCAAAGTACGCGTTTGAGGACGCGATCGTCGACCATGGCGACGGCGAGGGCGTCTACGCAGAGGTGTTTTTTGCGGCGCTCGAAAGCGCGGCGTTCTTCGAGCCGGACCTCGAAAAGCTGATCGAGATCGGCCAGACCTATATTCCGGCCGACTGCGCCGTGGCCCGCGCGATCCGCGACGGCGTCGACTTTGCCCGCCGCGGCGTTTCGAAGGAGACGGCGCGCGAGTACATGATGCAGCACTACATCGGGCATATCGAGTGGCACTACATCGCGCCCGAGGATGAGCGGAAGGGCTACGGCGAAGGGCCGTTCGGCTTCGACGTGCCTTCGAATATGTTCATCATCGCGTACAACCTGGTCGCCGGCCGCGGCGATCTGGAGAAATCCATGTGCGGCGCGGTCTGGTTCGGCGAGGATACCGACTGCACGGCCGGCACGATCGCGGCGCTGCACGGCATCCGCTGCGGCATCGATTCGATCGACAAAAAGTGGATCGAGCCGATCGGCACGAAGATCAAGACGATCAGCATCGACCCGTTCCGCATGGAAAGCCGCATCCCGAAGGACATTTACGAATTCTCGGACCGCCTCGCGAAGCTCCATGCCTGTCTCTTATACACATCTGACGC